>JAZLCC010000175.1:0-3763 GCA_045614065.1 Eubacteriales bacterium
GGTAAGCAGAAGTTTGTTGATGCAGGCGGTCGTCTTGACAAGTTCAAGAGAAGACTCGAGAGAGCCGGCAAGTAATCGGATAGCCGATAAATTTTCAAGGCAGGTAGCACTCGCTCCTGCCTTAAATTTTTTCTAATTTACGGGGGTTTTATGAACGAAAAGGAAAAGATAATACCCGATAAGGCAATTCTCGTCAGCGTTTTACGCAAGGGAGAATCGCAAGAGGCGATGGAAAGAAGCCTTGACGAGCTTTGCGGTCTTTTAAAGACTGCGGGCGGCGAGTGCTTTGCTAAAATGACGCAAAACAAGGAATCGCCCGACCCGAGAACAATGATAGGTAGCGGAAAAGCGGCGGAGCTTGCTTATCTTTGCTCGGTAAATGATATAAAGCTCGTTGTTTTTGACTGTGAGCTTTCACCGTCGCAAATAAGAAATCTTGAAACTATAATCGGCGATGACGTTCGTGTTATCGACCGTTCTATGCTTATACTCGATATATTCGCTCTCCACGCCGTAACGGGTGAGGGAAAGCTTCAGGTTGAGCTTGCACAGCTTAAATATACAGCTCCTCGACTTATGGGACGAGGCGTTGAAATGTCAAAGCTCGGCGGTGGAATAGGAACGAGAGGTCCCGGTGAGAGCCAGCTTGAAACAGACAGGCGTCATTTGCACCGCAGAATTCACGCTTTAGAATCTGAAATAGCCGAGATGGCGAAGAATAGAAAGACTATGCGTGCTTCACGTGAGCGCAGTGATATTGTTGAGGTTGCCATAGTTGGATATACCAATGCGGGAAAATCGACTCTCTTGAACCGTCTTACCGATGCGGGCATTCTTGCAGAGGACAAGCTCTTTGCGACTCTTGACCCAACTACGAGAAAATTTACTCTCCCTTGCGGTGAGTCGATACTTCTTACCGATACCGTAGGATTTATTAACAGACTTCCTCACCATCTTATAAGCGCATTCCATTCTACTCTTGAGGAAGCTACTCTTGCCGATATTTTGCTTATTTTGATAGACGTTTCCGACCCTTGCTTCCGTGAGCAGTTAAAGGTAACCGAGGATCTTTTGTCGGAGCTTGGTGCAGGCGAAAAGCCGAGACTTTACGTCTTTAATAAGTGCGACCGAGGCTTTGCCGAGCTTCGTGAAATGGGAAGCGCCGCCGAGGACGAGAGATTTGTATATATTTCCGCAACTACGGGTCAGGGAGTTGATCTTCTCGTTTCAAAGCTTGAGGCTATCGTTACCGACGGAAAGAAGAGGATAACTTATTTTATTCCTAATTCCGACGGTGGCGCATTGAACACGCTCTATCGTGTTGCTACGGTTGAAAGCGTTGAATACGGCGCCGACGGTATGACCGTCCTCGCTCTTGCCGATGCTAAGGCTCGCGGTATGTTGCGTAAATACGCTCTCGATGATCCTGTCGAAAAGGAAGATTGGGAATGATTGAGAATTGTTATATATGCGGGGAGAAAACTTTCTTAAAAGAAAGCTTTTCTCCCCGCACCCCTTTTTCAAAGAATTAAACTAATAAAAAATAAAAAACATAGTGCGTTCGAGCGAAGCTAAACTATGGTTGAACGCACTATGTTATTTTTATTAAATTCCTTTTTGAAGTTTTTGAAGGATAGGGGTGTGGGGGAAGGAAAACTTTTTTCAAAAAGTTTCCTTCCCCCACGTAAAACTATAATGGTATAAATTATTAAGCCCAGTAGACACCGTTAGAGTCCTCGGAGCCTAAGCTTGAAGAGGATGAGGATATGGAAGCGGAGTTACTTCCAAGGTATATAGCGAGTGCGGAGATGGATCTGGGCATTTTAACCGAGAGAACGGCAGATCCGTTTAGATTAACGGTGGCGTAGGAGTTAGCCGAAAGGCTCAAGCTTGATTTTTTTCCGACGCTTGAGAAATTTTGGCAATGAGTTGATTCTCTTTCTCCCATACCGCCTTGCGGCATAATGGCAAGGACGTTACCGCCCGAATATTTATATCCGCCGTCGCTATCTATAGCCGAGTTACCTCCCGACGTTGATATGATTACCGTGTTTCCACCCTTAAAGGATATTGCGTTATAGCTTTCTCTGCTATTGGAGTCTATACCGTCGCCGTTTGCATAGATATAAACGTAGCCGCCCTCTATTGTTATACCCGTGCCGCTTGTAGCGCCCGAGTTTATACCGTCATCACTCGAAATTACCGAAACCGAGCCGTTCTTTACCGTTACGGTGGTACCCTCAAGACCCTCGTATGCGGTGAGAACGTTTACGTTACCGCCGTTTATTAACAATGCGCCGTCGGCGTGCAAGCCGTCGTCAAGAGTGGTTACCGTTATGCTTCCGCCGTTTACAGTGAGATTTCCCGTGGGATTTTTTCCGTTTTCGAGGGGAGTATAGGTTCTTGTGTTTTCATCGTAGCCGTTATCTGCGTGAAGCGCATCGTCTCCCGATTTAATGCTTATAGTACCCGCATTTACAGTTATCGCATTTGAGGCCTTGATGCCCTTTGCCGAGTAGGCAAGCTTGCTTGAGTTGCCATCACCCATACCGCCGCCCGGTCTGCCGCCCATGCCGCTACCCGGACGAGTGGTGCTTTGCTGTGAGGTAAGGCTTGCGTAATCGGTCCACTCCCAAGACTTGTTGTTGCTCTTGTAGCGATAGGTGTTTTTGTTATCCTTAATAGTGATCACGTCGGTTTTTGAGTAGCACTCCTCGCTTTGCTGTGTCTGCTGAGCAGTGTAGACGTAGACCTGTATTTTAGTGTATTCAGAGCCAACGGTAAATTTGTAGGAGTGTCTGTTGCTTGCAAGCGTTTCGTGGAAGGTGGGGTTTACCCATTCGGTTTTGCTTGCGTCGGCGTTATAGAGCTTAACCGAGAATTTGTAGTTTTGATTCGGGTAGCAGATGTAAAGCTCCTTTGCTCCTTGAGCGTTGGTGCTACCTGTGCTTGAGCTTTTAACGTCTGCATATTTATCGGTGTAAATATTGAGCACCGTTTCTACGGTTACTGTCTTTTGAGTATCGTCGTCAACGTAGGAGCCGTTGTCGATTATAACATCGTATGCGGCGTCTATTCCGTCATAAGCGGCGTAAAGCGAGTGAGTGCCACCGAGAATTGATACGATTCCGCGTTGCTTGCCCGTTGTGCTTGAAATATCCGATGCCTCGGTTTGAATGGCATCGCCTGCCGTTGCAACGAGAAGGGTAGAGCAATTTTCTACGGTAACGCTATCCTTACCCTTTAAGGCGTTATCCTGACATTCAACCACTAAGAAAAGATTTTTTACTTGGAGATCCTTTGTGGTCTGTATTCCGTTATTGTTTGCCGATTGAACGAAGAGCTCGCCCTTACCGCGTATTTCAAGATCGACAATTGCGTGTATAGAACCGCCGTAAACGCCTTCCTCTGCGGTGTTTACGGTAGCACGCTCATCGTAAATATAATTTTTGGTGCCTTTCTTGGCGGTTATCTTAACCTCGTTTCCGCTATTTGCAAATATCGGATTTGCGTTTGAGGAGCGGAGCGAAAAATCTGTAAGCTCAAGGTCGAGCTTGTAGCTATCACCAATATCGATAACTATATTTCCGTTAAGCTTTCCGCTTATAGCGTAAACCGAATCGGCAGAAAGAGCGGTGAAGGTGAGAGTTTTTGATGCTTCGTTATAGGTGTAAGCGTTTTTCGTTCCCGAAACGTATGTTACGGTAAAATCCGAAGCAGTGGTCTCGCCCTCAAATTTTCCATCGTTGATTCCTGCGCTGTC
>JAZLCC010000176.1:0-11444 GCA_045614065.1 Eubacteriales bacterium
CGCCCTACGAGTAAACTTCCTTATGAGAAGAAGCCTTTTTTGTTAGCTTTTTCTTTTGCGCTTACGGTGTCAAAAGAAAAAGCGGAGTATGGGTTAGATTTTTAAAAAATCAGGCTAAGGGAGAACCCTCGTCGGGGGTTCTCCCTTATTGTGCGTTCAAATATAATTAAGATAAAATTCTTATGTAGACGCGTACTCCTTCCGTCATTTTCTAACAAAAATGCCACCTCCCCCCGTCATTTTCTAACGAAAATGCCACCTCCCTTAAAAGGGAGGCTCTGGTTACTTTCCACCACCACGGCAAGGGATGATGCATTAAAAGGCTCGCCCTTTGGGAGAGCTGTCAGCGGAGCTGACTGAGAGGGATAAAAACAATAAAATTTTATATTTTCCCGCCCCGCCGTGTCATCCTGAGCGTAGTCGAAATCCGAGTGAAACGAGGATCGAACGATGTGTAGCATCGTTCGGGATCTCGGCGGAAAAGCACAACGAAATTTCATTATAGATCCCGCTTTGCGCCCTCCCTTGGGTCGGGTTCGACTACGAAAATCTCACACCGTGAGATTTTCTCCGCTCAGGATGACATGAATGAGGGATGTTTAGAATTTTTATGTAGATAAGCTCAAAATAAGGGAGAACCCTCGTCGGGGGTTCTCTTTTATTTATGCTTTTACAACCTCTATTGTTAATAAAAGGTGAACTTTTTTTGACATTTTTTGCCTATGCCTATTGACAATCGTGTTGTTGAGGTTTATAATATAATTATCAAAAAACATTGGCAGGGCGCATATTTTGTGAGCCTTGCAAGAAAGGAAAAAATATGTATACCACCTATTACTATGAAGCAAAGTCTATTGGTATGTTCGGTAGCAAGCCTCTCATTCTTGATGAAGCTTACGCAAAGTCCGCTCTTATCGGTATGATTTTGTTCAGCATCCTTGCATTTGCAATGATTCTTTTGTCGGTTATCTTCAATAAGAAGGCTCGTCCTCTTGGCGTTGTTGCCGCTATCGCACAGCCTGTAGGTCTTTTTGCGGCTATGAAATGTGTAACTAGCTTTGCACAGATCGATTTTAGCAGCTTGTACATCACTGTTACGAGCACCAAGTCCTTGGATGACGCTATGTCTAAGCTCTATGAGCAGGTTGGCGAGAATTTCGTAACCAAGGTATTACCCAATATGTACACCTACATTCTCTGGGCTTGCCTTATTACCGTTGCTACCATCATTACTCTCATTTACGCAGCTATGCTTATGAAGGGTAAGGGTAAGGCTTTGGCAGTTGTTGCTCTCATTTTGCTCATTCTCAGATGGGTTCTCTTGTGCCCCGTAGAGATGATCACTATGTTCATGGGCAATCCTTCTCAGGAAATTCAGGCTGCATGGGACGTTCTTTACCGTGTATTGTATATCCTTCCCGCATTGTTCATCGGCATCTCCGGACTTATGAACATCAAGAAGGGTGCTGCTGTTGAGGCTCCCGTAGCTGAGGCTACCGCAGAGGCAGTTGAGGCTCCCGCAGAGGAGACCGCAGAGGCTACCGAGGCTCCCGCTGAGGCAAGCTCTGACGATAACGCACAGGCTTAATTTTAACTGTACGTCAATTGCAGAACAAGTAAGTTAAATTGAATAAAAGGACTGAATTGCACGCAAGTGTAATTCAGTCTTTTTTTTCGCAGTGTGGTATTTACGCATTTTTACTTGCTATTTTTTAGGAAATATGGTATAAATATAGTAGTAACATTTTTGGAGGATGAAATGAAGAAAAGATTTGTTGCAGCTTTACTTACGGTGTTGCTCTTGCTTTCGGCCTCTTCCTGCGCATCTTACCGCGACGTACCGAATGACGTAGGCAAGAATGAATATCCCGTTGAGGACTACCGAACCACGATGAGGTACTATGAGGATTTTAAAATTTTACAGCTCACCGACCTGCATTTTGGCATCGAAACCGATATTGCAAAGCAGCTTGATATAGTTAAAAATGCTATTAGGGTAGAAGCGCCCGACCTTGTTGTTTTGACGGGCGATAACTTTATGTATGCCTCAAAGGGAGTGGTTAACGCCTTGATATCAACTCTTAATTCGGAGTGCGAGGATCTGACGGCAAGTCGAAACGGCAGATTGACGAAATTCACCGTTACCTACGGAAACCACGATAATCAAGGAGATTATTCGAGATACTACATAAACGACGTTATAAGCTCTTATGCAACCGAGGACGGTAATGAGATAGCCGACGGAAAATATGCGGCCTTTGTGGATTTTGAGGACGATAATCTTTTTGGACTTACCAATTTTTATATAGACCTTGTTGACGATACGTCGAAGGGCAGAGATTCGGTTGACGTAAAATACCGCTTACATATTATCGATTCCAACACCTATCATTTTAACGGCAGGGATTATGACTACGATATAATGCACGACGAGCAGTTAGAGCACGCTATAAGGGTCTACGAGGGCGCTACCGTGGACAAGAGCTATATTGGTATGGCTTTCTTCCATATTCCGTTTAACGAGTATTTAGAGGCTCACAGGCAGTATGCCGATGCAAGCGATCCTTCGCTTGTGGGGCAGGGCGAGCTTCGTGAGGATGCGCTTCACGGTTACGTTGATAACGACGCATACGAAAAGCTTAAAAGCGCTAATATAGTTGCTTTCTTCTGCGGACACGATCACACGAATTACGGTGATTATTTGTATAATGCAGGTGGCAACACGCACGAGCGCGCTATATTCTCCTATGGAGTTAAGACTACCAATCAGCTTTATCACGATACCGATATGATCGGATATAAGACTCTTCTGCTTAAGGATATGACTGTTGATGAATTTTTGAGTATTCAAAATATTTCGGAGAATTTTAAAAACGTAACGGGGGGATATGCTCATTATGAAGACTAATAAGAAAACTCTCGTTACCCGTGGCGTAACTCTTTTGTTTTTGCTTTTCTCCTGCTTTTATATGTATGATTTTTATAAATGCCTTTCGGGATTTATTGCAAACGGATTTCGTGAGCCTTTGGTAATGCTTCCTATGGTGCTTGCCTTTTTCTTGCCCGTGCTTTGCTTTTTGTTCTTCTTCTATGACTTTTACGTAAAGCCTATTCATCCGCTTGTAAAGGGCGTATATTCGGTTTTTGTGATACTCTATGCTATATGCGAGCTTGTGCTTATCTTTATGAATATAGGTCTTTACTCAAGCAACAATTTCTTTGGCGCGTATGATTCCTTGCCGAGCATTGTGGTGCATTTTCCTTATGATATGATCATTATTCTTTTCTGTCTTGCGCTCTGGCGGGTATTTAACCTCGTCTGCGCCTTTAAGAAGGAAAGCGGCATAAGCGCTCGAATTGATAGCTACAAGGCGCGTGGAACGCTTAAAATCCACCTCTTGGAGTATATATTGCTCTGCGTATTCGCTATAGTTATTTTTGTGTTTACGGGCTCGGCTATATATGCCGTGTTTAGCTCGTTTGAAAATGCTTTTTACGATTTTAGGTTTATATTTATTGTTTTGTGGGTAATGCTTATTCCTATGGCAAATCTTGCAATCGTTACTCTAAAGCCCGAAAAAATGAATATAAAAAAGCGCACAAAGCTTTTGGTTTTGAGCGCAGGCATTCTCGCTAATCTTCTTTTTGGATTTGGATTTTGGATCTTAGAGGCAACCTATCCCGATTTTCTTATTCATATTGGAAAGCCTCTCTTCTTGATAGCCTTTTCGATATCTATTCCGATAGAGCCTGCCGTGATTTTTGGTATTATGGCTCTCGGTACTATCGTTATGTCGGTACGCGCGGTTTTGGTTGCCGTTAAGGAAAAATAAAAAAGATAAATAACAAGGTAAGGGAGAACCCTCGTTTGGGTTCTCCCTTACTTGCTTTTTATTTTAAATAATCAATCTTCTTTTTTCTTCGAGAATGCTACAAGTCCAATTACTCCAACGAAGATGAACGAGGATATTGCTATGCTTGAACCGCAACCGACCTCGATGGGCTCACCCGTTCCATTCTTATCGGTGGATGGGGTAGAGGGATCGTTCTTGTCGGTCTCGTCGTCTTTTATGGGCCTGGTTTCAACAACGTTAGTTTCGGGATCTTTTGGATTTGTAGTGTCGGGAACCTTAATATCAGGTTCAGGCGTAGGCTCATATTCCTTAGCCATACCCGAGGGGGTCTGCATCTCGGTAGGTATTTCCTCTTCAAAGAGGAGCCATGCGTATTCGGGGTAGTCGATAAATACGTTACGGTTACCCTGAACCGAGTATACAACGTCGTTTCTGCTCATTTCCCAAGTGTCAACGGGATCGAGCTCGCACCACTCGAGAAGGATCTCAACGCTCTCGAAAACGTTGGTTATATTGGAGCATTTATTGTATTCACTACCGTAGCGAACGTAAACGTAAAGACAAATTCTTGCAACGTCGCCCTTAACGTTATCGAGGGGCTCGTATCGGCTATTTGCGTAATAACCGCCCGAAAGGGTAGTGATAACGCCTGTAACGTCCTTTCCGTTTGTAACTTTTCCGTATTTGTTATTGTTACGGGTAGAGTTTATCTTTGCATCTGCGGGACGAACGTGGTGAAGATCACAACCGGGGGTATCGTTGTTTTCAAATCCGCCTAAGCTCTTAGGCCAAACGTGCTCACGGTTCCAACCGTTAGAGCCGTCGCTTGCCCACTGCGAGGAGTTTGCGGTGTAAGAGGAGTAGAGAAGAGAGGTCTCATTGCTCTCAAAACCGTTTTGACAGTCGGTATAAAATGCATAATCCTTGCAATTGGCATAGGATGCCTTGCCGGTATGCGTGCTTGTCATAAGAGCACGGAGCGAGCTTAAAAGCTCTGCATCGGTTTTATTGGCGAGCACGTTGAACGTGTAATTCTCGGTATAGTAATTCTTTGCGGCGTCGCTAAGCTCAAGGCATACAACGTCTCTTGTTCCCGTATTCCTTATTGATGGAGCGGAAACAGCGGCAGACGTATTGATACAAAGCGCCGATATTAAGATGAATATTAGGGTTAGGATCGAAACGATCCTTAATGATTTTTTCATATCATTCTCCTTGTTAGTTTTTTGCATCTGTAAATGCATCTCTGCCGACGTTACCTTGCTGATTCAATTATTTCATATATTCTGCAAGTGTGTCGCCTACGGGCCAAGTGGTATCGTTGGGGTCATAGGAGTGCCATGCAACTGCAACGTTCTTTTCAAAGTTGATGTAGAGATACTGACCTCTCATACCGCCCTTTGCGTAGCCCGTGCCGCTCTTGCCGAGCTCGTAGCCGTTCTGAATTACGAGGTCTGCCCATTCCTTGGAGAAAATCTGCTCATCGCCGTACTTACCGCCGTCGAGGTAGATTCTGCCAAGCTTTGCAACGTCAACGCTTCTGATGTAGAGACCTGTTGCGCCGATGGGGTAACCCTCGGGACAGCTTGCAAATGCGTACTCACGGCAATCGGTCTTGCTGAAGAGACGCTTTGCGAGGAACTCGTCGAGCTTCTCACCGCTTATCTTGGTAACTACTCTCGAAATGAGGTAGAATGCGGCGTCGGTGTACTTGTAGCCCTTGTTGCCGTCAAGCTCTGCTTCAAGAGTTAACTTGAGGTAGTCTTGGCTTCCCCACTTTGTAGCGTCCTGAGCATCGATATCAAGGAGTCCGCCTACCTTGAAGCCTGCTCTGTGGCGCATAACGTCGTGAATAGTGATGTTTGCCCACTTGTTGGGGTCGATTCCGTATGTTTCGATTTCCTCTGCAAAAATCTCACCGATGGTGTCGGTAACGTCGATCTTGCCCTCGTCATAGAGCATACCGATCGCGGTTACGCAATATACCTTGGTAACAGAGTAGCAGTTCTGGCAGGGGTTGCCTGCGTTTATAGTCTCGGTGCTGAGAACGTTGCCTGCCTCGGAGATCGAGATAGTGTAAACGGGGAGCTTCTTATTCTTTGCGGTGGTTGCAAGAGCCGTAAGGAGAGAAGCGCTTGGGTCTATAATAGTAGAGTCGTAAGCCTTTGTAAAGTTGCCGTCGGTGTTTTTGTAGATAACCTGATCGTTCTTCTTGCTCATCTTAGAGGTCAAGTATCTAACGCCGAGGTCAAGTCCGTCGGGAGCCGCGCAGTAAACCGCAATCGTGTTTTCTGCTACGTAGATAGCGTAGAACGTGCCCTCTTCTTGGGTGATGAGGTTCTTTGCCTCGGCACTTGCGGGACGGTTGGTTGCGCCAACGAGTATTTCGGGCTTGCCGTCTGCTGCCTTTTCGGTGTCCAAAACAAGCTCATACTTGCCGTTGGTGTAGCTCTTATCAAGGGATATCAGCTTATCCTGAACCTTGAGTGCGCTTGCTCTGTTACCGTCGGAGTAAACTATGCGGTAGGGAGTCTCGCCCGAGAGTATTACGTCGGTGCCGAGCCAAGCATCGGTTTCTTTTGCGTCATTGCCTGCATCGGTATCGGTTGCTTGATTGCCGTTGCCGTTTGAGCATGCGCAAGCCAATACAAGCATCGAGAGGATGAGAAGCAAGCATACGATTCTTTTTGAATAGCTTAAAACTTTCATTTTTTAATGCCTCGCATTTCTTAAAAATATATATATCAATTGTAACATATTTTTTCTAAAAAGTCAATAAAATATGGCGGATATATGCAAAATAGAGGCGAAACTTTCGTTTGACATATAGTCGGGGACTAAAGTTGCGCTTGACAAAATTTTCTTTTTTGATATAATAGTATATAAGGCGCGCAAAACAGCGCCTAAAAAATAAAAGGAGAAAACATATGAATTTTTTTAACGTTGACTTTTCAAAGTGCACGACGGCTTTGTTTAAGGAAGCATTTAAGTTTAAAAAATACAAGGCTATGCCTGCATTCTTTGCGGTATTCTTTGGAATATTCCAGATTCCCTTTGTGGCAATAAGCCTTGCTATGGCAGGACTTATCTACGTGCTTAGCTTTGTAATAAAGCTTTTTATCTTCCCGCTCGAGCAAATTCACGCTTTGGTTCGTAACGAAAAGGACGAGGTAAAGGCGGGCGCACAGACTGTTATATACCTTATTTCTTGGCCCTTCATATTCATAGCTTACGCTGTGATAGTAGGCTTGTCTATCATACTTAATTTCTACTATATGATAGCATCGGTATTTGCATATCTTTGGTCCTTCGGCGGATTCCGCTTCCATCTTCTCCCCGAGAATGATAAGGACATTGAAAAGAAGGTTGAGGGTAGATACGGCAAGGTATTCTTTATCGTATTCCTTATAGCCTTGGCCGTTGCCTTGATAGCTCTTCCCATTGCTTTGACGGTAGCGCACTATATCGATCTTCCCGAGCTTGATCAGCAGTACGTATTTAAAACTCTTAAGGGCATTGATACCTTTAAGCATATTATGAACGTATTGAATGGTAAGTTCAAGACGGCAATACCCGTTACTTTCGCTATTATTTACGGCTTTGGCTTTGCAGCGATCGCTCTTCCCAAGGCACGCAAGAGCTCCAAAAAGAGCTTTGCGGTTGCTGACGTTATTGCAGAGTCTGCCGAGAAAGCTAACGTAATTGTGGAAACTCCCGTTGCAGAGGAAGCTCCTGTTGCAGAGGAAGCTCCTGTTGCAGAGGAAGCTCCCGTTGCAGAGGAAGCTCTCGTTGCAGAAGAGGCGCCCGTTGCCGACGAAGTCAAAGTTGAAAATTGATTTTTAAATAAAAAACAAAATAAAAAATGCAGAGAACGTAAAAATTCTCTGCATTTTTATTAGGTTGAAAGCGGCAAAATTAGCAAAAAGCTTGCATTATTGCTTATTTCTTTCGGTTTGTTCTTTCAACAAGATAATCAAGGGAAACGCCGTAAAATTCTGCAAGCTTTATTGCCGCCCACAAAGGTAGCTCACGTTCTCCGCGCTCGTAGCGCTGATAGACGGTAAGCTGCATGTTGAGAAAGTCTGCAATCTGTCGCTGGGTTTTGTCCTTATCCTCACGAAGATCGCGAACGCGACGGTATTGTGCCATATAAACACCTCGATTATTTAGTACACTTATATTATACAGCAAATTTCGGCAAAGATTTACAATTAACGCCGATAGGTGTTGAAAAAATTAATGTGTTTTAGATGTAAAATATCTTAATAATTCCAAATATGTCTAACTATTTAACAAAGTGAAAATGAAAAGTTAAAAAAGCTTTTTTTGAGTGATCTATAGCAAAAATACCGCTTTACTATCGTGGGATAATAAAGCGGTATTTTTTTTGTTAGCTGATTAATCGATGGGCTTCATCGTGGGGAAGAGGAGCACGTCACGGATAGAATCGCTATCGGTGAGAAGCATTACAAGACGGTCGATACCAAAGCCGAGACCGCCCGTGGGGGGCATACCGTACTCAAGTGCCGTGATGTAATCGTAATCAACCTCTGCGCTCGAATTGGGCTCTGCCGCGAGCTTTGCCGCAACCTGCGACTCAAATCTCTGCTTCTGATCGATAGGATCGTTAAGCTCGGAGAATGCGTTACCAAACTCGGTAGCGTTGATGAAGTATTCAAATCTCTCGGTGAAAGCGGGATCGTTGGGCTTTCTCTTTGCGAGAGGGCTATTTTCAACGGGGTAATCGTAAATAAAGGTAGGCTGAATGAGCTTTTCCTCAACGTATGCGTCGAAGAACTCAACGAGAACTGCACCCTTTGTTGCGTTAGCGCTTACTTCAACGTGAGCTTTCTTTGCGGCTGCGCGAGCGTCCTCATCGGTAGCCCAATCGTTGTAGTCAACGCCTGCGTATTTCTTAACTGCCTCAACCATTGTAAGGCGCTCCCACTTGCTCATATCGATCTCGTGGCCCTGATAGGGAATTGTGAGAGATCCGCAAACGCTCTGTGCCAAGTGCTTGTAAAGATCCTCAACGAGGTCCATCATTCCGTGGAAGTCGGTGTATGCCTCGTAAAGCTCAACCGAGGTAAACTCGGGGTTGTGCTTTGTGTCCATACCCTCGTTTCTGAATATACGTCCAACCTCGTAAACTCTGTCCATACCGCCAACTATAAGTCTCTTCAAGTAGAGCTCGGTTTCGATACGGAGGTACATATCCATATCAAGGGTGTTGTGGTGGGTAACGAAGGGACGAGCCGATGCGCCTATTTCACAGGGAGTGAGAATAGGAGTATCAACCTCAAGATATCCTCTTGCATCGAGGAAGGAACGAATTTCCTTAAGTATAAGCGAGCGCTTAACAAAGGTGTCCTTAACCTCGGGGTTTACGATAAGGTCAACGTATCTCTGACGGTAACGAAGATCGGTATCGGTGAGTCCGTGATATTTTTCGGGAAGGGGACGAAGCGATTTCGAGAGCATCTCGATCTTGCTTACGTGTATAGATACCTCGCCGCTGTTGGTCTTGAATACAACTCCCGTAAGGCCAACGATATCACCGATATCGTAGTCCTTCTTAAATGATGTGTACTCGTCCTCGCCAATATCCTGACGGGTAACGTATGCCTGAATATCACCGTTTCTATCTGCAATTTTAGCAAAGGAAGCCTTGCCCATTACACGTCTTGCCATAAGACGGCCTGCAACGGTTACCTCTTTGCCCTCAAATGCCTCGTAATTGCTCTTTATATCGGCAGAAAAAGCGCTTACGTCAAATCTTGTTTTTACGTAAGGATCCTTGCCCTCGTCAACAAGCTTTTGAAGCTTTGCGCGTCTTACCTGCTCCTGCTCGGAAAGGTTAACGTTTACGTCGTTCATTTTTTCTATCTCCTGAAATAAAAATATTTGTTCTTAACCTATAAATTATACTATATTTTTTGCCGTGTGTCAAGAGCTTTGCTTAAGTCTTTGGCTCGAGTGTTAATTTATCAAGATTTAAGAGGTCGTGCGCCGCCATTAATGAATCTGCGGGGAGCAATTTTTTGCAACCGCAGTTCTTGCATTCTATGAGTATCTCGCCGTCAAGAAAATCTATTACGTAGTCGCCCTCGCTTCCCTCGGGACAAGCACATTCGATCTTGCCCTCGTCATCGAGCTCGCGGAGCATATAGGTGATTATCTCCGTTATTTCGGGATTTGCGTAAAAATCATTTTTTTGACGGAGATTATCAAAGCTTTCAATGCCGCTCTTTTCAAGAAGCTCCAAAAGCTCAAGCTCGGAGCGTGCAAGCTCTGCCTTTACCTTGTTTGTATTTCCCGTCATGGCAATGCTTATATCGGAGTAGGGGCAGGGCAAAAGAAAGAGATCGTCCTTGAAGAATACAGATGAGGAAACCGTAAAGGTGTGGGGATTGGGGCAAAGGAAGCAGGGAACCGTCATTCTAACCTTCGAGTCCTTGCCGTAAAGCACTGTCATTGCGCTTTGACCGCAATCGCACTTAAGCTTCATCATATCGGCTCCGATATCAAAAAGACCTACAATGCTCATAACTCCGCCGCCGCATGATGGGCAACGGTATGCCACCGTTGTTTTTTTAGGATCAAGTATCATTATAAAACTCCTGTTTGTTTTTTAGGCACAAGAGCGTTCTCTGCCGTTGATCGGTGAGAACGCTCTTTTTGCTTTGCATCGTTTTGATGCTTTATATTAATTAGTTGCCAACTCTTGAAACTACCTTATCGTTGATAACAACGGAGCCGCCGAACTCCTTGGTCATAGCCTCTTCGTATGCGGTGTAGTCATTGTTGTAGATGTAAGCCTTAACGCTGTACTGCCATGCGATGGTCTTGCCCTCGCCTGCGTAGTATGCAACCATGAAGGAACCGTCATCCATCTTAAGAGCGGTGGTGGTGTAATCGTTCAAGGTAGCGTTGAAGAGCCAGTTATCAAATGCCTCGCTCTGCATTGTGTCTATAACGCAATCCTCAAGGTAGGTGCTTGCGTCAGCCGCAATTGCGGAATCGTTTGCGATAGCAAGGAACTTATCTTTGTCAAGTCCCTGAGTAGCCGCGATAGCGTCGATAGCCTTCTTAGCGTTTTCTTCCTTAGTGAAGAGCATGTATGCTACGTTACGAGCGAGAGTTTCGTCTCTGTAAACGGGTCTTACTATCATAGCAACCTCAACGGAGAAGCTCTCGTTAAGCTTAGCCTCGTCGATAGCCGCGCCGTCCTTGTTGTCGCCTTTCTCAAACTTCTTAGCATCGTTAACGATTCTTACGGGATCGAATGCCCACTCACTGAGTGCATTCTTAGTTCCGTCGGAGCTGGGCTTAACGTAGTTGACCTTCTTTGCAAGGCTATCCTCTCTTGTAGCGAGAACCTTGTTGAAGAGACTCTCCTTAAGAGACTTTGCAGCGGTTGCAAACTCAGAGGAAATGCTGATATCGTAAATAGTGTAGGTCTTGGTGCCGTCCTCGGCATCCTTGGTAACAACGTCGTTAACTGCTTCAGACTTGCCGCCGTTAACCTCGGCAATAACTGCTGCGATCATCTTTTCCTTAATGATATCGTAGTTGCTTGCCTCAGCTCCC
>JAZLCC010000177.1:0-11795 GCA_045614065.1 Eubacteriales bacterium
ATTTATCAGAAAAAATATATCTATATAAACCGTCTGCATATCCGCCCCCAAAAGCCTTTGCCATATTATAGCACAGCACTTATGGTATATTATGTCGCAACAAGAGGTGAAAATAATTTTTATTTAATAATATTCAAAAAACAAAAAAACGGAGAGCCTAACGGCGACCTGCGATAAAGCAGGTCAGCCGAACGATGTTTGCCCTTACGGGCAAGTGATGTTGCCTTCGGCAATGATGTATACTGCGTAAATGATGTTACGCCTGACGGCGTAGTGGGCAAACATCACATCACTGCGAGCATTTGTGAGCAACATCATTATGCGTAGCATAACATCACTTTTGCGTTAGCAAAAACATCGTTCTTTTACCGCCCGAAAGTAAAAAGTAAGTATAACACACTACACCTTGCAGACAAGGAAGTGTGCAAAAAAAAGGACGAGGTTTTCCTCGTCCTTTTTGAGTTGAATATAAAACTGCTTTACGGTAGGTACCCTAATCGGTCTCTCTTTTTATTTTATCTTTTAGATATTAGAGCAATCCTGCCAAGAAATCATCATCGTCAGCAGCGGGCTTTGCTGCGGGCTCAGGCTTCTTAGCTGCGCCAAAGGTGGACTTAAAGGTAGGAGCAGCAGGCTTTGCAGCAGCGCCGTCCTTGGTAAATCCGGTTGCGATAATGGTGATTCTAATCTCGTCGGAGAGATTCTCGTCAAAGCCTACACCGAAGATAATGTTAGCATCCTCGTTGCACTCTGCACGTACCATCTCTGCGGCAACGTTAACGTCCTCAAGTCCGATATCGGGAGAAGCCATGATGCTGATAATAACACCCATAGCACCGTTGATAGAGGTCTCGAGCAAGGGGCTGGAAATAGCTGCCTTTGCGGCAATCTCTGCCTTATCCTTACCTGTTCCGCTACCAATACCCATGTGAGCAAGTCCGGAATTGTTCATTACCGAGGTAACGTCTGCAAAGTCAAGGTTAATAAATCCTGCAACGTTGATAAGCTCGGAGATAGACTGTACACCCTTGCGGAGAACGTCGTCTGCCTCGGAGAATGCGTTGAAGAGGGTTATTCTATTCTCAGAGATATACTTAAGTCTTTCATTGGGAATGATAACCAAGGAGTCAACGTACTTTGCAAACTCCTCGATACCTGCCTCAGCCTGTACCATTCTTCTCTTGCCCTCAAACTCAAAGGGTTTGGTTACGATACCAACGGTGAGTATATCCATATCGTGTGCAACCTTTGCAACTACGGGTGCTGCACCTGTTCCCGTTCCGCCTCCCATACCTGCGGTTACAAATACCATATCCGCACCGCTGAGAGCTGCCTTAATATCGTCAATCGACTCCTCTGCGGAGAGTGCGCCGATCTCGGGCTTTGCACCTGCGCCGAAGCCCTTTGTTATCTTCTCACCAATAACAACCTTGCGTGCCGCAAGAGAGCTCTTGAGAGCCTGACGGTCGGTGTTGACCGCAATAAACTCTACTCCTCTTACGCCTGCGGATACCATACGATTAACCGCATTATTTCCGCCGCCGCCTACGCCAACGACCTTTATGCAAACGTTGCTGTCGGTGTTATCAAAATACTCGAAACCCATTTTTATTTCCTCCTAAATTAAACGTCATTTATTATGCACTATATAATATATATTTTAATATAAAAAACATTTTTTTGCAATAGCTTTTTGAAAAAATTATTGTTTTTTTCCATCTTTTTTTGATATTTTTAAAAAAAAGATCAAAAGCCTCGATCTTCTGCAAGGATCGAGGCTTTTTGCTCTATTCAAAGGGTATATTTTCTACGTTTTCGGGTGTTTCCTCGGTCTCGGTTTCCGATGGATCGGGGAACTCTCCCTTTAATGCAAAGCTACTGTAGGACTCATCCCAAGTTATCGTTCCGCCCGAATATCCGTACTCCGCCGAGGATTTTCGCAACACCTCGGTAAGAGCCTTCATTTTAACGTCGAAGCTCGTCATATCTCCAAAGTAGACGTCGTAGCTGTCGGCAATTTCAAGCTTTATTTCAAAACGGTTTGTAAGGTCAAGTCCTGTAAGGATTCCCTTCATCTCGTGCGTTCTGAACGCATCTATAATCTTTAGCGTTTCCTTCATAAGCTGTTGGTCATCACTTGCAAATTCGGGAAGCTCGCCGATAATAAGAGTTTCAAGCTCGGGAAGCTCAAGCTTCGTAAGCCCACGCTCGATAAAATCGTCCTCTATGTAGGTTTCAAGCAGAACCTTCATATCGTAATCAAGTCCGTAAAAATCGTTGCCGACCTGAACGTACCATCCCGGCTCCTGCTCCTCAACAACGAAGCACACCGTGTTGGGAAAGCTTCGCTTTATCTTGACCGTCTTAACGTACGGACAGCCCTTTATTATCTTTGACTCTGCGGAATTCTCGTTTATCTTGAAAAGCTTATCTCCGCTTCGAATACCCGAAGCGCTTATTATCTCGCTTATGTCATAGTGGGTATCACCCTCAAGCTTAAAGTGCTTAACAGGCATAAATCCAAGCACCACCTTAACTAAGCAAATAAGAGCCAAGAGGCTCATTATTACGAGCACGGTGATACAAAACTGCTGACTGAGCAAAACTTTTCTGAGTTTTCCGTTCCCCGCTTTCCTCTTGGTTTTTTTCATAATCCTTTTTCTCCGTCAGATTAATTTTTTACTTAACTATCTTTTTGTAGCTCTTTAAAAGGCTTTCGATAACCTCAAATATCTCATCGTCAACGTCGTCGATTGCAAAACCCTTTACCTTCTCGCACATATTTTTGAGAAGTGCGGGATTGGAATAAAGCTTTTCAAGCTCCTCGCTTACCGCATTGCCCTTTTTAATTTGAGATTCCTCAACAAGCACTGCCGCGCCAACGCTTGAGAGCGCCTTTGCGTTGCTAAGCTGATGTCCGTCGGTTACGTTAACAGAGGGAATTATTATTGCCGCCTTGCCCATTATTGCAAGCTCGGTTATCGTCATAGCACCCGCTCTGCATATAACAACGTCTGCCGCCGCCATATAAACGGGAAGATCGCTTGTAAAGCTTATAAGTACGTTTTTGCCGTCTGCCAAAAGTGCCTTTCCCTCAAGTTTTTCTTTTGCGTCCTCATAGTAGTTCTTTCCGCCTACGTGGTAGGAAACCACATTATCGTGCAATGCAGAAAAATTCTGCATATATTCAAGAGCAACGTCATTTAAGCACTCTGCTCCAAGGCTTCCGCCAAAGGAAAGCACCACAAACTTATCCTCTCCGATTCCGAGAGCTTCGCGAGCCTCCTTACGAGTCAAGGTTGAGCAAGCTCTTCTTACGGGGTTGCCTACGTTTATAACGTGAGCGCTTGCATTAAGCTTTTCCTTCGTGCTCTCAAAGTTCGTCAAGATAACGTCAACCTTATCCTGAAGCTTACGCACAGCAAGACCGGGAACCGAGTTCGACTCGTGAAGAACAGTGGGAATTCCCATACCAACCGCCGCCTCAAGCGCAGGCCAGCAGGCATATCCGCCCGTGCCGATTACTATATCGGGAGCAAACCTTTTAACTATCTTTTTTGCGGCAAACTGCGAGGTAAATGCGTGCGCATAAGCCACGAGCTTTTTTACTCCGCTCTTTCCGTTTATACCCTCGATCTTAATTTTATAAAGATCATAGCCCGCCTGAGGAACAAGACGGTTTTCTATTCCGTCGGGAGTTCCGACAAAGGCTATCTCACAATCGGGGTAATGAGATTTCAATATATCCGCTATGGCAAGCGCGGGGTTTACGTGTCCGCCCGATGCGCCGCCGCTAAACAAAACTCGCATATTATCCTACCTAAAAGTCAATTTAAATTAATTTGCTATTTCTTTTGAACCGAATAGCGCGAGATAGAAAGAATTATTCCCACCTCGAATATCTGCAGCATGAGTGCAGATCCACCCGCACTGAAGAACGGGAGCGAGATACCTGTATTAGGCATCATATTTGTAACAACGGCAATATTCATTGCCACCTGAAGCGCTATCTTAAAGGTGAGTCCCCATACAACGAGCGCCGAAAATTTATCGGGAGCGTTTTGTCCTATCTTTATACCACGCCAGATAAGTAAGCCGAAGAGGAATATCAATCCGAATGCGCCTATAAATCCAAGCTCCTCACAGATTATCGTGAAAATAAAGTCGTTCTGAGGCTCGGGAACGTAGCCGTATTTCTGACGGCTTGCGCCAAGTCCGAGTCCAAAGAATCCGCCCGAGCCTATTGCGTTAAGACCCTGAAGCGTCTGCCAAGCCTCGCCCAACGGGTCAACCTCGTCTATATGAAGCCATATATCAAGTCGAGCCTGAGCGTAGCTTGAGAATACCGTTATAAGAACCAAAAATGCAACTGCGATAAACGCAAGAAGCATAAATATCCAACGCAAGCGAGTGCCACCCATAAACATTACGGCAACGCCGATAATACCAACGATCATAACACCCGAAATGTGGGGCTGACCTATGATAAGTGCGCACAAACCGCCGATAAATATCATCGGCATCAAAAATCCGTGCTTGAAGTGTCCGCCGAATTTTTGAGTTGAGTTTACCTGCTTTTCATATTTTTCAAGATAGAGTGCAAGCACCATAACAACGGCAAGCTTTGCTATCTCCGAGGGCTGTACCGTTATCGGTCCTATCGCTATCCAACGCTCGGCTCCGCCGCCGACCGTACCAACAAACAAAACCGCTATAAGCAACACTACCGCCGCCACGTAAGCGATGATGGAAAACGCTCTCCACATCCAAGGGCGAACAAAAATAACACAAGGAATCGTTATGGCAATAGCCACAACGCTAAATATAATATTTCTCACAAGATAGTGAAGCGGATTGTCATAGCTTTCCATTGCGTCAACAACGCCCGCACTGTAGCACATTACGATACCGAAGCAAAGCAATATCATTGCCCAAAGCAAGAACCATATATCAACGCTTCCCTTTTGCAAGGGCTTTGCGGTATCAAGCTTTGCTGCCGTAAGCTTATCGGTATATATAGCGTCGTTATACTCGCGCTTATCCTCGTTGCGCTGAACGAGTGAATTTATCTTTACCCTTAAGCCTCTTTTTTCCTTCTTCTCTTTCTTGCCTTTTTTAGCTTTTTTAGAATTTTCATCTTCCTTTAAGGAAGATCCGTTCTCCTCTTCCTCAGGCACAGCGTCGGCTTTATTTTCATCATTGAAATCATTGAGATTATCAAGATCGTCAAATTCATCAAATTCGAATTTTTTCAAAGCCAACACCTCCTTTGGAAAAAATTAATCGATTTTAGTTAAAGAAATAAAGTCCTGCCCACGCAGCTCCGCCAAGAACAAGGGTAACGAGAGCAAATACCGTATCAACTGTTACCTCATTCCATCCGCACTGCTCAAAGTGATGGTGAACGGGAGTGCACTTAAAGAGCCTCTTAGGTGTACCCGTCGCCATTCTTGTAAGCTTATATACGCTAACCTGAAGCATTACGCTTATCGCCTCGAAGATATAAACTCCGCCTGCGATAATAATTATTACAGGCTCGTCGATGATAAACGTAGCTCCGATTACCAATCCGCCAAGGAAGAGCGAGCCCGTGTCGCCCATAAACACCTTTGCGGGGTGGTGATTGTAAATTAAGAATCCTATCATTGCTCCAATAAGTGCAGAGGAAACGAAGGAAAGCGATGCGCGCACACCCTCATCTGCAAGCATAGGAGTTTTTACCGTGAAGAGCACTGCCGCAAAGAACAATGCCACGTTAAGAGTAACGCTTGATGCAAGTCCGTCAAGTCCGTCGGTGAGATTTACACTGTTTACAACGCCAACGATAAGAATTACCGCAAAGACGTAATATACTATTTTAAGATCAACCTCTTTACCGATAACCGGGATATGGAGTGTTGTATCAAGTCCGCCAAAGTTTACAAGCAATATAACGTAAGCTATTGCAGCTATTACCTGCAAACCAAACTTCTGCCAAGATTTCAGACCCTCGTTTTGCTTTTTCAAAAGCTTTCGGTAGTCGTCAAAAAATCCTATCATACCGTTGAATACCGCAAGAGCCAAGGTGAGTCCCAAGGGGATAAGTCTGCCCTGCTCGTTTCTCACAGCATAGACAACAGTGAGCACAAGTGCTATAAAAAGTATAGCAAAAATAAAGGCTATACCACCCATTGTAGGCGTTCCCGCCTTTGCGTAATGCGCCTTAGGTCCTTCCTCTCTTATAGGCTGACCTGCCTTTTTGTTGCGCAATATCGGAATTATAAAATGGGAAAGTATCGCCGTTAAAACAAACGACGATACTCCCACTATCAAGAATTCTAAAACTGTTCTTTCCATATTTATCCTTTTTAAACTATCTTGATGTAAAATTAAAAACGAAGTCGATCCTCATTTTGCATGAGGTATTCTATTACCTTCTCCGCGCGTACTCCACGGCTTCCCTTGACAAGAAGCATATCACCCTTGCGAAGCGTATTAATTATCATCTCGCCGCTTATTTCGGGACGATTGATATCGGGATTTCTAAATACGTTTTGTATATCGGTTCCGCCGAGAATAGCTCCGTTTGCTATACCATCCGCAAGCATGCCGTAGGTAAAGAGAAGATTACCGTCTCTGCGTGCGAACTCTGCCCCGACGCCCTCGTGTCCTGCCTTAGAGCACTGACCAAGCTCATACATATCGCCAAGAAGCGCCGCCATTCTTCCATAGCCTCTCTGACGAACGGTGTTTGCAAGAAGAATTATAGATGCTCTCATAGATTCGGGGCTTGCGTTATAGCAATCCTGAATTACCGTTATATCACCGATATCAAATATCTTTTGACGCATCCCTACGCTTCTGAATTGGTTAAGACCCATAGTTATCTGCTCATCGGTAAGACCCATATTAAGTCCTACGGCGTAAGCAAATAATGCAGAATAAACGTAATGCTCGCCGATTATCGGTATAGAAACGTCGGTAACGGTCTTACCGTCATAGGTTACGTCGAAAAGAGTTTTTTCAAGACCGACTCTTACGTTGCTCGCCTTAACGTCGCAATCCTCCGAGAAGCCTACGTATCTGCAATTCTTGCCGTCAAGCTCATTTCGATTGCGAAGCATAGGCTCATCACCGTTAAGATAGATCGTACCGTCTTCCTTAAGTCCCTTAACTATCTCAAGCTTTGCTTTGCAGATATTCTCTCTCGAGCCGAGAAATTCCATATGAGAAGAACCGATATTGGTTATGATAGCTATATCAGGCTCTGCTATGTTAGAGAGATACTCTATCTCGCCCAAATTGCTCATTCCCATCTCAAGCACCGAAACCTCGGTATCCTGCTTCATTGCAAGAAGAGACAAGGGCATACCTATGGTACTGTTAAAGTTTCCCTCGGTTTTATGTAAGCGAACGCGCTCGTTAAGAACCGCCGCAACGAACTCCTTGGTAGTAGTCTTACCAACGCTACCCGTTATCGCTATCTTGCGGTGATTTATTCTACGGTCGTAAGCTTTTGCAAGCTCACCTATCGCACGGAGCGTATCGTTTACAACAACAGCCACGTAGTTTTGGTTAGCTATATTTTCGGGAATACGCTCGCAAAGGACGCACTCACTGCCCTTTTCCAAAGCGGCGCTTATAAAGTTATGTCCGTCAACGCGCTCGCCGCCAAGCGCAATGAAAAGCGAACCCTTGCCCGTCTCCCGTGAATCGGTGCATACCGCGTTAAACGGAACGTCTTTTATTTGTTGAGAGCCAGAATAGCAAAGCATTCCGCCGCACATTCTTGCAAGCTCAGTCATTGTCAATGCATTACAGCCTACGTTAACCTTCATCTTTACGTCCTTTCCTGCCGTTTCATAGAGCGCGCAAGAAGCGCTTCCTTGGCAATTTTGCGTTCATCGAACGGTCTTTTACCCTCGGATGTTATCTCGTAATCCTCGTGGCCCTTACCTGCGAGTATTACGGTATCGCCCTTTCTTGCGTACTGTGTGATTGCCGCAAGGATTGCATCCCTGCGAGATTCTATCACGGCAAATTCCTTTTCTTTGTTAATTCCCTTAAGGATATCCCTAATGATATCCTTTGGATCCTCGCTTCGTGGATTATCCGAGCTTACAACCGTAAAATCGGCAAGTCTTGAAGCTATTTGACCCATCGTTTTTCTCTTTCCCTTATCACGGTCGCCGCCACAGCCAAAGACCAACACAAGTCTTGACGGGCGAGGAGCCGCAGCTCTCACGCTTTGCAAAAGCGCCTCAAGCGCCTTTGGTGTGTGAGCGTAATCTACTAAAACCTCTATATCGTCGGTAGGCTCACTTATTTTTTCAAGCCTCCCCACAGGCGCACTAATTGTTGAAAGTGCGTTTATTGCGGTATTTATATCAACACCGCACAAGCGCGCAGCCGCCAATGCCTCAAGCGAATTCATAACCTGAAAATCCCCCAAGGCGTTAAGCCTTACGCTATATGCGTTGCATTTATCATAGTTCTCTATCAGAACGTAGCTCGTTCCGTTAATAGTTATTCTTGCGTCAAGAGCGCAAAAATCCCCCTCTATGCGAGAACAGCTTTTTTTCAAAAGCTCTTGCCCGTCAAGAAAGGAATATAGGCGTTTTCCCGCAGGATCGTCAATATTTACAACAGCGCTTTTACTCTGCAAAAAGAGCTTTTGCTTTGCGCTGAAATAATCATCCATATCTCTATGGTAATCAAGATGCTCTTCACTTAAATTAGTGAATATCGCCGTTTCAAAGGTTATCGGCGCAACCCTTTCCTGTGCGAGTGCGTGCGAGCTTACCTCGACAACTACGTACTCAACACCGTCATCCGCCATTTCGGCGAGAGCCGAATAAAGCGCATCGGGATCGGGGGTCGTCATATTTCCCGATCGTTTAATGGCACGCCTACCGCACGAAAAATCGCCGAGCGTACCTACAAGACCGACTTTATATCCCGCCGACTCCAAAATCGCAAGGAGCTCAAAGGATACCGAGGTCTTTCCGTTGGTGCCCGTTACTCCAATGAATTTCATCTTGGAAACGGGATCTTTATAGAAGAGATTATAGAGCAAAGAAGCTAAACGCCTCGTGTTCTCTGCACAAAGCAGCGCGGCACCACCCACACACTCGTTACGCACCTTCTCTGCTACTATAACTCTTGCTCCTCTGCGTATCGCCTCTTCAACGTAATTATGACCGTCGTCCGAGGACCCGCATACGCAGATAAAAATACTGTTTTCTATTACCTTACGGGAATCCGTCGTAATTCTCGACACCATCACTCCGTAAAGCTCTCTCGGGCAATCAAGCCCAAGCGGTAAAAGCAAATCATCAAAGCACATATACGCCTCCGAAAATTGATTGAGCTTCAACTTCCGTATCTATTGCTTTTCTTGCCTTTACAACTATAAATGAATTTTGCTAACTTACTTTTTCAAATTTAACGACTACAACCGTTCCCTCAGGCACGAGAGTTCCCGGTGCTATCGACTGTGATACAACCTGATACTCGGTTCCCGTGGAATGTCCACCGTCGCCATCTATTCGGATATTCAATCCGTTATAGGTGAGTATCTGATTTGCAAGCGTAGGATTCTTACCGACCAAAACGGGAACCGCTATTGTATCGGTAGGCTTTGCATCGGCATACAAAACGATCGTTCCCGAGGATTTCTCTATCTCTTCGCCGTACTTGGGAAGCTGAGAGGTAACCTTGTCGCCGGTTCCGATAACCTTTACCTTAAGGCCTCTATCCTCGATGTATTCCGTTGCTCTTTCTATTGACCAGCCCTTGTAGCTTCCAACCTTGGTTGTAAGCTTTGCAAGATCCGCTTCGCTATACTGTGCCTCAATGCCAAGATAAGGCATTGCGTTTTCAAGAACGTTCGCAACGTAAGGAGCCGCAACCGTGCTTCCGTAAAGAGAACCCTCGGTAGGCTCATCCGCCAAAATGATCATTGCTATCTGCGGATCGTCCGCAGGAGCAAATGCAACCGTTGAACAAATATATTTTTCACTGACCTCGAAATACTCATCCTCGCCGTGGAAGCCACAAACGCTGCAAGCGAAGAACTGTATTCCCTCTATTTCCTCGGTGGGAATTGCGGTGTATCCGCACTTGGGACACTCACGCTCCTTTTTCTCTGCCGTACCCGTTTTAGCGGCTACGCGATAACCCGCAACGTAAGCGTTTTTAGCACCGCCATCACCAGAAACGCCCTCTTCAAGTATCTTAGCTACCGTCTTACAGGTCTCTGCGCTTATAGTTCCGCGCTTGGTTTCAACCTCGTGCTGGAATATCACGTTACCTGCGTTATCGGTTATCTTCTCAACCAAATAAGGTGTTACGAGCGTTCCGCCGTTAGCAACCGATGCTATAGCGGTGAGCTGCTGAATAGGGGTTACGTTAAAGTTCTGACCAAATGCATATATTGCAAGGTCAAGATCAGTCATTTGAGTTGCGAATATTCCGCTACCCTCACCGGGAAGGTCGATTCCCGTTTTTTCGGTGTAGCCGAACATTTCAACGTAGTTCTTGAATTTTTGAACTCCGAGTCTTGTTCCAAGCTCCATAAACCAAACGTTGCAGGATTGCTGAAGTCCCTTCGGGAAGGAAAGTGTTCCGTGTCCCGACGTAACGTGGCAATGTATTCTGTGTCCGTAAAGTGTTCTGTATCCCGGACAAACAAGACTTTCTGTGAGATTTACAAGCTTTTCCTCAAGCGCCATCGATGAGGTTATTATCTTAAAGGTTGAACCGGGAATGTAGCTCTCGGTTACCGCCTTGTTAGACCACATCGTTGTAAGAAGCGCTCTTGAAATATCGTTGTACTCCTCGCTATCCTCGGTGTAACCCTCGGCAAGCGCATTATTTAATATCTGCTGTGATCTTTCATCAAGTCCCCAAGGATTGTTAAGATCAAACGGAGACGACGTTGCCATTGCAAGAATGGCGCCCGTCTTTACGTCCATAACGATTCCGCACGCACGGTTTGTTACCTCGTGCTTTTCAACCGTCGCCGCAATCTCGGCCTCGAGGTAGCTTTGAATGGTTGCATCTATCGTTGTGGTAAGATTGTATCCGTCTATTGCGTCGATGTAGCTTGCGTATTCAAAGGGCATTACGTTTCCGTAGGAATCTCGTGCCTTTATATAATAGCCATCAACGCCCGCAAGATATTCATCATACTGAAGCTCAAGACCGTAAAGTCCCTCGCCGTCCGAGCTTGTAAATCCTATTGCGTGAGCAGCAAGATTACCGCTGGGGTAATATCTTGTGCTTTGTGCCTCAAGGTATACCATTGTTTCAAGGCCCTTCTCGGAAATAAACTTTCTTATTTCGTCGGCCTTTCGTTCATCAACCTTACGCGCAATGGTTCTATCGAGGTATTCGGTATATTGTGTAGCCTGTTTATATACCTCTTCATAGGTAACGCCGTCGATAAGTGAGGACAGACCCTTTGCTATACCGTCGGCGTATTTAACCTTTGTTTCCTCCTCGGCGCTCTTTATGCCCGAGGGCGAAATAAACACGCGGTAGGTTGTTATATTCGTGGCAAGAACGTTGCCGTTTTTATCGTATATTTTTCCACGGTTTGCAGGCACAGCAGATTCCGTGGTCATCTGCTCTATAACCTTTGATTGGTATTTCTCAAAATCCACAGTTTGAATAAGCAATATTCTTATAAGCAAAACGCCAAATATCGCAAAGATAATAATTCCAACCAAGGTAGAGCGTCTTATTGCTCTCGTCGTCTCTGAGCCGTCGTGCATCTTACTCTCCTTTTAAGAATTTATCATCTCAAAGCAATG
>JAZLCC010000178.1:0-12522 GCA_045614065.1 Eubacteriales bacterium
CTTAGGCATTATCTTCTCAAGCAATGCAATTGCCTTTTCCAACGCTGCCTCAAACGCTTCCCACGTTCCGGGAACGTAGTTGTTGCTTTCAAGATTCTCGTTTGTTATTTCGTCAACCTTGTTTGACAAATTATCACGAAGATCGTCGATAGATGCAAGAGCCAAGCTCTCGTATGCGTTTCTCAATGCATCCTTTGCATCCTCAACGTCGGACTGCCACTCTGCGTTGTCTACCAACGCCTTTGCGGCATTCAACTTAGCTACCAAATCATTCCAAGAATCCTCGGTAAAGTCGGTTGCAATAAGCTTTTCCATCTCAGCTTCGACGTCTTCAATCAAGCTCTTCAATTCCGCATAGTAAGGACCGTACTTAGTCAATCCATCGTGAGCAGACTTCAAATCGTCAAGCATTTTATCAACAGCTTCCTGCTCGGTTGCGTTGTTGATCAACGCCTCTGCATCACGTACTGCGGTCCAGAGCGCTATCCAAGAATCAGCTGTATAGTTGATTCTGTTATAATTTGCATTTCTGATGGCGTCAATTTCTGCAATCAAAGCATCGTAGTTCAAAGGAACTCTTTCGGTCAAGCCCTGATAAGCGGCTACCAAAGCAGCAAGTGCATTATCTACCTGAGCTTGAGTTTTAGCGTTTCCTATAAGACCATTTGCATAATTCAAAGCATCCGCGAACGCCTTCCAAGAAGCTGCAGTATAATCATCCTCGGAAAGATTCTTTCCTTCGATTTCTCCAATCAAATTCTCCAAAGCGGTGTAATTGATCTCCTCGATATCGGGAAGCTCAGGATCGGTAGTGCCCTCCACGTCGAATATCTTCAAGGATATATATGCATCGATAAGCTCAAAGGTCAAGGATGCACTGTAGCCTGCGGGCAAATCGCCCTCAAGAGTTTTGTCAATATTCTCTCTATCAAAGGTGTAAGCATAATCTGCATCTGCAAACTTATTCAAGGTGATCGAAGGACCTGTTGCATCAATTCTGCGAGCCACGATCGCAATAGCCTTTGCAAATGCTACTATCTTATTGTCAACCGCCGCGATAGAATTGGTGTATGCTCCAAGGTCCAAGCCCTGCATCATCTTTGAGAGCGAGTCTTTTCTATCATAATTTTCAACAGCCGTAATAAGGTCTGCCAAGGTCAAGTTGTTAAATGCCTCGGCAAGCTTTGCCATATTTCCGTTTTCGGACTCAAAATAAGCCTCCATTCCGGCTATCAAAGCGTCCTTCTTAGCTTCATCCTTTACGCCGTCTGCGGCAATTACGCTAAGCATAATTACGTACTCGGGTCTCTTAGAGAGATCCATCTTAGCGTCAAAGTTCATACCTGCGTAGAAGAAGATATCGCCGTAGCTCTTATCCAACGAATATTCGAAGCTCAAATCATCAACCGTAGTGGTATCAGCCAAGATATTCAAGATATCAGCAATAGGCTGCTTCTCTTCCTTCTCACCTGCAATGATTATATTCAAGGTGCAATCCTTAGGCTCGCCGTCGGTGATGCTAACGTCGATGTAATCGCCGTCCTCAACGCGCTCGAGCGAGATGCCCCAAGTTCCAACGGTCAAGTCGTAGGAGAACAAAGGAGAATCGGTACCGTTCGCGATATCGGCATTGAGAGTTTCGCTCATGCTCTTGAAATCGGTAATATCACTAAGCAAAGTGTTAAGGATATTAACGAGAGCCTGACCGTCAGCCAACTCCATAGCGCGCTTGATCAAAGCTTCCTTACGGTCAGCCGCAGCGTACAAGCCGATGATCTCATCAACAGTCAAGGAATAAAGCTTGTTGCCGTCTACGTAAAGCGAGTTAGCGGAATATCCGTTAAGCAAGAGCTCTACGAAAATGTCAACAACCAAGGTCTTGATGTCGGGAAGCTTGTTGGTGTACAAGGTACCTGCATCAAACTTAACGTTTATGTTACCGTACTCATCTCTTACGATAGTCATAAACTTATTGGAAACAACGCCGTCCTTCTGCTCATATCCCTCGGGAATGAACTCGGATACATCGTAGCTGTACTTACCGCCAGCCAAACGAACGTTGCCCTTGATAGTACCGTTTACGCCGCCGCAACGGTCAGCGTCGATTGCACTATCAACGATACGGAGACTACCGTTCTCTGCGGTAACGTCGCCATTAACGGTATAACCGTTCAAGTTAAGAATTGTAGTGGTGTTGAAGATAAGGTCCGCATTTACGTCGCTTGTAAGAAGAACAACTGCGGTTCCCTTCATTTCCTCCAACTTAGAAGCGATATCGGTTACCAAGCCGAACTTCTTTGTAAGACCCTCGCCTGCGATATCGAAGTAAAGTGCCTCGTAATTCTCGTCGAGGTTAAGAATGGTTGCACCGACGTAAATCTCTATGCCGTCATTCTTTTCTGCGATCATGCCTCCGAACTGACCAAGATCAGCCTTATCAAGATATTTCTCAATATCAACAACTATCTTAGTGCCGTATGTGGAATTTTCGGTATCATACTTAAAGTCCGTGCTCTTATAGAAATGACGGATTCTCTCAAACGCATTGCTGTATGCGGAGAAGTTAACTCCCTCAAATCCGAGCTTAGCCAAGGTATTATCAAAGGTCTCTGCGGTAACGTTATCGTCAACCAACAAGGGACGTATGAAGTTTTCAAGGAATCCGATAGCAACATCCTCGTTTATCGAGTTGATATCGGTAATATCTACGTTATCGGTAGCCAACAAAACTGCCAAGTAAGCTTCATAAGCCTTCTGAGGCATATTGAGGCTCAATACTGCCTCGCCATTCTCAAAGGAGAATCCGAAGTAGTTGCTCAACGAACCTGCAAAGAGGTTTCTGAGCTCAACCATATAGGAAGGAGCGCCTGCCATAGTGATATACATAGGTATACCGCTTTCATCGTCCTCACCGAGGTGGAGATTGGTAAGTGCCAACAAAGCACCTGCAGTAGCCATCTCCTCACCCGAGATTATCTCACCGGGAAGCTCTATGCTGTTTACGGTTCCGTCAGGATTTACCATTGCGGTAAGCTTCTCGGAGCCAAACTCACTGCACAAGATGGTGTTGATCAACGCCTGCAAGGAAACCTTTGTTCCCGTGCCGTCATCATAAATGAATGCGTTATCATCAAATCCAACGTAGGAGTAGTTAATGAATGCGGTTGCAAGACCCTGCATAGAGGATGCCATAGTCGAAGGATCAAAGGAAGCAAGCTGCATAACGATTGCATACTTATCACCGTTAAGAGTCAAAGCAAATACGATCTCGCCGCCGGCTGCATCGTTAAGCTCATTAACAATAGCGGTGTACTTCTCTTCGGTAAGTCCAACCACGATCATATCAACGTTAAGTATGCCATTGTTAACGATAGCTTCAAACTGCTCAGCAGTAAGAGTGTAGATATCATCGACAGCATTTACCTTAACGCCGTTAATATAATAATCGTAACGAGTATCAAACGCGTTCGAGGAAGGCAATACGATTGAGAGCTCCTCGATGTTTACGATCTGATCGTCCATGCCCTCAACCTTTACGGTGAAGTTCTTGGGAGTGTAGTTAACCTTGAGATCAATCTTCTCAAAGACATCTACGCCCATACCAACCAAAGCCTTAAGCTCATCGGGATCAAAGTTAGTAGTATAGTACTTTTCGGAAACGTTCAATTCCTCAAGCTTCTCGTTGATTGCGTTTATAATAGCATCAACGTCATCCTCGGTGATAATGTGATCCTTATCAAAGGTCATTCCGCCGAGAGACGAGCCCTGAACGTCAATGTTAACAGTTACCTTATCGGGAGCGTCCATCGTTATCTTCGAGGAAGTTATATACATAGTTTCAGCAGTTACCGCGGGAATCTCGCCCTGCATCTCCAAAGCGGCGGTCAACTTGCTAAGATTGCTACTATTTATATTAATAATAGCGTTGGGAGCCTTCAAGTCTGCCTTAAGCTCTGCCATAGCGCCCTCGAGCTTACCGATCTTGTCGATATATCCCTCGTAGCCGCTACCCATGCTACCTGCGATCTCCTTGAGCAATGCCTCCTCGGCAACAATTACGCCAAGGTGCTCGCTCATAGCATCGATCTGAGCAATGAATGCTTCGCTGTTCTTATAGTAGTAGGTCAAGCCCTGTGCTCTATATGCGGTCATCAAGTTGTAGAGCTTCAAGGAGTTGTCGGAGTCAATGCAATTAGTGGTAATGCTTGTAAGCGCATTGCTCAATCTTTCCTTGGACTCTTCGCTTGCATTGCTATCATTGATAAGGCTCTTCAATGCGTTGAGCATACCCTTGTTGATATCACCCATTTGACCATAATAGCCATTGAGTTTTTCCAAAGCGGCCTTCTGATCGGCAGCCTCGCTTACAAGGAGTGCGGGAGCATTCAACAATGCATCTATATCGGAAATGTTTGTAAAGCTCAAAGCGTAAACAACGTCTACGCGGTCGTAAGAGCCGTTTATGTCAACCTTGGTAGCTCCGTTAAAGAAGAATACCTCGGAATCGGTGCCGTTAACAACGGTGTAGGTGTAGGGCTGCCAATACAAGCCTTCGTAACCCGATGCGTAAGGAACAGCGGTCAAAACATCATCAAGCAAGGTTACCAACTTATCGGAAGCCTCGGGATAACGAACGTTTATCTCGCTATTTCCAAGCTCTGTGTTAAGAGCGCCGGAATTCAAGATCGCAGCAGCCTTATTGGAGCTTGCAAAGAAGTTATTTGCAACAACAGCGTTAACGGTTAACGTTGTGTACGCCTTTCCTTCTGCACGGGTAACGGTTGCATCACCGTTAACGGTTACTACGCTACCCTGCTCACGGTAATTTCCGTTGAACCAATAGTCGTAAGCCATAGCACCGTTCTCGTGGAGAGGCAATACCAACTGATAGCCGTAAGGTACTGTTAAATCATCTGCATAATCAAGATCTACAACGTAGCTCTTAGGCGTATATATAATAATGAAGGAAACATCCTCGGTCAAGCTCTCGGGAAGCTCGGATGCGCTACGCTCAAAATGCTCTGCAACGTATACGCCCTTCCATGCCTCAAGAGCATTCTGCTCTACCATAGACTTTTCTACCGCAGAGAGGATCTCTGCCGCAGTAGCCTTTTGAGCCAAGGTTATCTTAACAGTTTTTTCGTCGTACTTAACAAGCTCTTTGGAATTGTACTTGTTCTCGGTAACGTGAAGTGCTACCTTTACGTTTACGTCGTACATAGCCATATTGTACTGGATAGTGGTTGCATCGAGAATCAAAGGATTCTTAACGGCAGTAGCAGGACCCTTAAATTCATCGCCCAAAGACATCACCAAAATATCCAAAGCAAGATACTCAATAGAAGTGAGGTCGCTTCTTACAAGAGTCTTGCCCTCGGTCTTCCAAGCACCGTCTGCAATATATGCATCCAACGCACCATCTTTCAAATCTTTCAATTCTCCGACGTCATTGACCTGCTTATCACCGGAAATATCCGTAATAGAGGAAATGAAGATATTCAAGGTGTCAGCCAATCCGCTATCGCCAAAGAAAGCCGAAATCATATACGCAGCACCTTTCAAACAACCACTCTCACCGGTCAAAGCATACAAGTAATCATGGGTGTTAAGAAGCTCTTCCTGAATTCTATCGAGGTTGTTTACCAAGTACTCAACCTTCGAATCAGCAGCTGCATACTCATCGGAAATAACGGTAAGATTAAGCTTTCCGCCATTTGCATCCAACTGAGCCAAAATCTTGTTTACAGCCTCAACCTCGGAATACTTGATACCCTCGTTCTTAGAAGGCATATCCGTAGAGAACTGCATGGTTGCCTTGACAGGATTGTTACCAAACTTTACAGTGTACGAATATCCATCCTCTGCGAGCAACTCAAGTGCACCCTTTTTGGAAGCATTAGGGTTATCACTGTTCTCGGGAAGGTTCTGAGTTGCGTAGTAGACAAACTGGTCTATTGCGCTCATTACCTTTCCGTTGGGATCCAAAAGTGCATCCAACTGAGTTATATCACTCTTAAGATCTGCGGGAGCGTTAAGCAAAAGCTCCTGCAAGTCAGCATCAACCTCACACTCAACTGCGTACTTCACCTTAACGGAGAATGCAGTAGCATCGGTCTTATAAGATGCTGTATTTCCGCTGAAAGTAATCTTTTCAACAACCTCATCGTTGACAACTATTTCAGCACTGACGGGATTCCATGCGTATCCCTTAGTTTTTTCGAAAGACTTTGCCGTTACAGTCTTTTCGTCGGTATTGATAGAAATCAAATTATCCGATGCGCTCGGAACCTCGTAGCTATAGGTGCTACCTACAAGGTATCCCGAGGAAAGCAACTTCTTTTCTGCTTCCGTCAGATCATAGTTATTCGCTACAATCTTACCGTCGGTCATTTGAGTCTTACTTTTTTCGCCATCTTCTGCCGAAGCGTTGAACACCAACAAGGATGATACAACCGACAAAAGCATTGCGAGCGTCAAGAACGCAGCAATTATGCGCTTTGAAAAGTTAATTTTCTTCTTCATCTCTGTCTCCTTCACGAACACTTTTTGATATACAAAGTTTAAATAAAATTTAGGTCTAATCATAAAACGGCATTTTATAATTAATCTATTATATTTATATAAATTATAGCATAAATGTCAGTTAAAGTCAATAAATCTGCCATTATTTGTTTTATGCACAAATTACAAAATTACCCCTCCCCCCCCCCGCATTTGAGGAAAAAGTGCACATATTTCACATCATTTTCACATTATTTCGCATATTACCCCCTGTTTTTTCGCCTTACAGATAATACCAAATGGACTCGCAAAAGCCCTTCAAAAGGCCCCAAAAACGATCAAAAACGTTTATATTTTTTTGCAAAAGTTTACAAATAATTTACATTTAAAAATGCAAAAAACAACCGAGCGGTTCTATACGCTCGGTTGTTTTTTATATCTTTCTTATAATCAGGTCATTTTTTCCTGCTTTACCTTCTTGTCGATAACGTGGCGAGAAGCGAGCTCGTTCTTAATATCATCGAGCGAAATTCCCATTTGTATCATAAGAACCATTACGTGGTATACAAGGTCGGATATCTCGTATATAGTCTCCGCCTTATCGTCCGCCTTACCTGCAATAATTACCTCGGTGCACTCCTCACCAACCTTTTTAAGAATCTTATCGATTCCCTTCTCAAAGAGGTAGGTTGTGTAAGAGCCCTCCTTCTTCTCGGTCTTTCTACCCTCGATAACACTCATAAGAGCCTCAAGAGAAAATTCCTCACGCTCGTCACTCTCAAAAACGGTGTTATTGAAGCAAGAATCGGTTCCGAGGTGGCATGCGGGGCCATCCTTATATACCGATACGGTAAGAGCATCCTTGTCGCAATCTGCGGTGATGCTTACTATATGCTGCTTATTACCCGACGTTTCGCCCTTTCTCCAAAGCTCCTGACGAGAACGCGACCAGAAGCAGGTTGTGCCCTCCTTCATACTAATTTCAAGACTCTCGCGGTTCATATAAGCAACCGTTAAAACCTTTTTCGTTGCGGCGTCCACAACAACTGCGGGGATAAGACCCTTTTCGTCAAACTTAAGCTCGTCTATTTTAGTAAATTCCATAATTATCACTCTCCAATTAAATTCGTACGTTTATATTTGCGCCCTTAAGGCTTTGCTTCAAATCCTTTATGCTTACCTCTCCAAAATGGAAGATAGATGCCGCAAGTCCTGCGTCAACCTTTGGCAATGCATCAAAAAGTGTTATAAAATCGTCTATGCATCCTGCTCCGCCCGATGCTATAACAGGTACGCTTACCGCATCGCAGACGGCAGAAAGCATTTCTATATCAAATCCACGCTTTACTCCGTCGGTATCGATACTGTTTACCACTATTTCTCCAGCTCCGTTAGAAACACAGCGCTTTATCCAAGAAATAGCCTCCATTCCCGTATCCTCTCTACCGCCCTTGGCAAAAACGCGAAATTCGCCGTCAACACGCTTTATATCAGCAGAAAGAACAACGCACTGATCTCCGTATTTTTTAGCCGCCTCCAAAACAAGGTCGGCATTCTTAATAGCTCCCGAATTTACGCTTACCTTATCGGCTCCGCACTTAAGAACTCTGTCAAAATCCTCAAGAGTATTGATTCCGCCGCCTACTGTAAGCGGAATAAACACCTTAGAAGCCGTTTCGGTCAAAATATCGGTAAAGAGAGCACGTCCCTCGGCAGATGCCGTTATATCGTAGAAAACAAGCTCGTCAGCGCCATTATCACTATAAAACTGTGCCAAGCTTACAGGGGATGAAACGTCGGCGAGTCCTAAAAAGTTTACACCCTTAACAACTCTTCCGTTTTTTACGTCAAGACAAGGAATAATTCTTTTAGTAATCATATTTCCTCCTTATCTCGCCGCGGCGATAGCATCCTCAAGCTTTATAGCGCCCGTATAAAGCGCCTTACCCAAGATTGCTCCGAACATATCCATATCGCGAAGCGCCGTTATATCCTCGATCGTCGAAACACCGCCCGACGCTACGATGTTTATTGGAAACTCACGGTTCAAGCTCTTATAAAGCTCAAGATTTGTTCCCGACATCATTCCGTCCTTTGAAATATCGGTGCATATTATCGTGGATACTCCAAGAGAAGCAAGGTCTCTGCAAAAATCCTCGCAGGACACGCTTGACACCTCAGTCCAGCCCTTGATTGCAACCATACCGTCCTTTATATCTACGCCTACGGTAATTCTATCGCCGTAAGCCTCAACGGCATTCTTCAAAAACTCTCTATCGTTAAGCGCCGCCGTGCCGAGAATGATTCTGTCAACACCTATGTCGGCATACTTTTTGACAACGTCCATACTACGTATGCCGCCGCCAACCTCAACCGAGAGCCCCGATGCATCTATTATTTTTTTGATGGTCTCAAAATTATCTGCGTTACCGCTTTTTGCTCCGTCAAGATCAACAACGTGCAAATATTTTGCTCCGCAATCATAAAAATATTTCGCTACCTTTTCGGGTGATTCACTGTAAACGGTTACCTTCTCATAGTCTCCCTTTTGGAGTCTTACCGCCTTTCCGTCAATCAAATCAATAGCAGGTATTATATTCATACTCACGATCCTCAAAATTAAATTTCACAAAACGCTTTAAGTATTGAAAGTCCTACCCTCTCACTCTTTTCGGGGTGGAACTGAACACCGCAAACGTTGCCGCTTCTCACCGCGGCGGTAAGCGACGCACTATACTCGGTGGTTGCTATAACCGACTCCTCGCAATCAGCGCCGTAATAGGAGTGAACGAAATAAACGAAATCGCCCTCCTTAAGGTATTTAAAAAGGTCATCCTTTTTTTCACCGAAATGCAAAGCATTCCAGCCTATATGAGGTATTTTGAGCTCCTTATCAATAACGTCGCTTATAGGTCTTATATTGCCCTTTATAAGTCCGAGACCCTCGTGCTCGCCATATTCAAAGCTACGCTCAAAAAGCATCTGCATTCCAAGGCATATACCAAGCAAGGGCTTACCCTTGGCGCATTCGCTCTTTACCACCTTATCAAGTCCGCTCTCGCGAAGCTTTTTAGCGGCATCCTCAAAGGCTCCGACACCAGGCAAAACTATACGCTCCGCCTTTTCTATAACCTCGGGGGCCGAGGTTACGCAAATGTCTGCGCCTATGCTCTCAAACGAGCATTTGAGCGAAAAAAGATTTCCTACACCGTAATCAATAATAGCTATCATTAAAGAACTCCCTTTGTTGACGGAATTTCATCCTTTGCGCTTGCATCTATCTCCACAGCCTGTCGCATAGCGCGTGCAAACGCCTTAAACGCCGCCTCTGCGATGTGGTGAGAGTTGCGTCCGTCGAGCTGCTTTATGTGAAGCGTTATATTTGCATTGCGAACGAATGCAAGGAAAAATTCCTCTATAAGCTCGGTATCAAAATCGCCTATCTTCTCGGTCTTAATATCCAAGCCGTAATTCAAATATGCTCTGCCCGATACGTCAAGTGCGCAAAGCACAAGGCTCTCATCCATAGGAAGCATCATATTTCCGTAACGGCGTATTCCCTTGCAATCACCGATTGCCTCGGCAAAAGCCTTACCGAGAGAAATGCCTATATCCTCAACGCTATGGTGATAATCCACCTCAACGTCGCCCTTGCACTCAACCGAAAGATCAAATCTTGCGTGCGATGCAAAAAGAGTAAGCATATGATCTAAAAATCCGCATCCCGTGTTGATATTCGACTTGCCCTTGCCATCAAGCGAGAGCGATAATGCTATCTTTGTTTCTGCGGTCTCTCTTTTTATTTCAGCCTTTCTGATATCCATATCAAAGCTCCTTTAATATATCGGCTATAGCAGAGATAAGAGCATCCATTTCCTCTCTCGTGCCAACCGTTATTCTGTTGTAATCCTTGATTTTTTCCTTGTCAAAATGGCGAACGAGAATTCCTCTCGATTTAAGAGCCAAATAAAGCTCCTTACCGCCTATTTTATCCGATTTTGCAAAGATGAAATTCGCCTTGGAATCGGTAAGAGAAAATCCAAGCTCGCAAAGCTTTTTCTGCGTATATTCTCTTGTTTCGATTATCCTCTTGCAATTATCCATATAATAATCGTTATCAAGTATAGCCATCTCTCCCGCTATGAGCGAAAGGCGGTTGATATTATAAGGATTTGTGCTGTATTTTATCTTTTCAAGGTCGGAAATTATCTCCTTATCGGCAATAGCAAAGCCAAGTCTTGCGCCCGCAAGCGAGCGGGACTTTGAAAAGGTTCCCACCACCAAGAGGTTTGAATATTTTTTGGTGAGCTCAACTACGCTCTCACCGCCAAAATCAACGTATGCCTCGTCAATTAGCACAAGATAGTCCGGGTTTGCCTTAACTATGCTCTCAACCTCGGAAAGCGGAAGCGCTATTCCCGTGGGGGCATTAGGGTTTGCTATTACGACGTTTGCATCGTTTTTCATATAATCGGATATATCTATTGAAAAATCATCCTTTAAGGGAATCGCCTTATAAGACGCTCCGTGAAGCTCGGCGTAAACGCTGTAAAAGCCGTAGGATATCTCGGGAAATCTTACTCCCGTCTTTTCTCCCTCGCAAAACGCCATAAAGGAAAAATTAAGTATATCATCCGAGCCGTTTGAAACGAAAACGTTCTCATATTCAACTCCGTAAAGCTCGGCTATTCTTGTTTTCAAAGCCTTTGCCGTAGGGTCGGAATAAAGATTGAGCTTTAGCACCTCTTCACTTGACAAGGCATCCACTACACGCTTAGACGGCGGATAGGGCGACTCGTTGGTATTAAGCTTTATATACTTCATATCCCTTGGCTGTTCACCGGGGGTGTACGCCTCAAGGTCTTTATATTTTGAACTTAAAAATCTACTCATTTTTCTGCCTTTTCGCCGTTTTCAAATCTTATTACAGCACTCTTTGCGTGCGCTCCGAGTCCTTCCTTGTTTGCAAAGAACTCTACCTTTTTTGCTACCTTTTCAAGCGCATCCTTTGTGTAATAAGAGAACTGTGTTTTCTTTACAAAATCGTCAACCGACAATGGGCTTGAAAATCTTGCCGTTCCGCTTGTGGGAAGCGTGTGGTTAGGGCCGGCAAAATAGTCGCCAAGAGCCTCGGGACAGTAGCGTCCCATAAATATCGAGCCTGCGTGCTTAATCTTATCAAGATACGCAAACGGCTCATCAAGACAAAGCTCAAGATGCTCGGGAGCAAGTCCGTTTGCAACTATGATAGCCTCGTCTATGCTATCGGTAATAATTATTTTTCCATTGTTATCGATAGAGGTTCTTGCAATCTCCTCTCTTTGAAGCATGGGTATCTGAAGCTCAAGCTCTGCCGATACCGCGCTTGCAAGATCTGCGCTATCCGTAACAAGCACTGCGGTGGCATTTTTATCGTGCTCTGCTTGCGAAAGAAGGTCTGCCGCAACACAGGTAGGGTCGCTCTTCGAATCGGCTATAACGAGTATTTCGCTGGGTCCTGCAATCATATCGATAGCAACCTTACCAAATACCTGCTTCTTTGCCTCGGCAACGAATGCATTTCCGGGGCCTACTATCTTATCAACTGCAGGAACGCTCTCGGTTCCGTATGCAAGAGCGGCTACCGCCTGAGCGCCGCCAACCTTGAATATTCTATCAACGCCCGCAACCTTTGCCGCCGCAAGAATAGCGGGATTCACACTTCCGTCCTTTGCGGGCGGAGTTACCATAACTATCTCCTCACATCCTGCAATTTTTGCCGGAATAGCGTTCATAAGAACCGACGATGGATATGCCGCCGTTCCACCCGGAACGTAAAGTCCTACCTTCTCTATCGGTATTACCTTTTGACCTATAACAACGCCGTCCTTCTCGCTGATAAGAAAGCTGTTTCTTACCTGACGGGAGTGGAATGCGTAGATATTCTCCTTTGCTTCCTTGAGTATTTCAACAAATTCGGGTTCTACGAGAGAGAAAGCCTTTTCTATCTCCTCAGCGCTTACCTCCAAAGAAGAAAGCTCT
>JAZLCC010000179.1:0-8411 GCA_045614065.1 Eubacteriales bacterium
CGATGAGGATCTTGACCGTGAGATCAATCTTGTTCGCGAGAGAAACTCCAGAGAGAACGAAGTTACCGACAGAGCTGCTGAAATGGGCGATACCACTGTTATCGATTTCGAAGGCTTTTGCGATGACGTTGCTTTCGAGGGTGGTAAGGGTACCGACTATGCTCTTAAGCTTGGCTCCGGTTCTTTCATTCCCGGCTTTGAGGAGCAAATTGTTGGCAAGAGCATCGACGAGGAGTTTGACGTTAACGTTACCTTCCCCGAGGAGTATCACGCAGCTGATCTTGCAGGTAAGCCCGCAGTATTCAAGGTAAAGATTCACGCAATCACCAAGGTTGAGCTCCCTGAGCTTGATGATGAATTTGCTAAGGATATTTCTGAATTTGATACTTTGGATGAATATAAGGCAGATCTTAAGGCAAAAATCGAAAAGAGAAATGAGTCCGCAGCTACCGCAGCTATGGAAGATAAGATTGTTGAGGCTCTTATCGAAAAGCTTGAGGCTGACATTCCCGAGCCTATGTTTGTTGCAGAAACCGAGAACTTTGTTCGCGATTATGATACAAGACTTCGTTCGCAGGGTCTTGATCTCAACACCTACTTCAAGTATACCGGCATGAATCTCGATGCTCTTCGTGAGCAGATGAGACCTCAGGCAGAGCGTCAGGTAAAGGCAAGACTTGCTCTTGAAAAGATTGCTGTTCTTGAGAACGTTGAGGTATCTGATGATGATATCAATGCAGAGTACGAGAAGATTGCTGCTGCATACGGCATCGAGCTTGATCAGGTTAAGGCAAGCATCGATTCCGAGGCTATTGCTGCTGATATGAAGGTTCAGAAGGCAATGGAACTCGTTACCGAAAAGGCTGAAGTTACTGTAAAGTAATTTTTGCAAAACAAGATTAATTATTTAGATTTTTAGGAGGTAAACTGCTATGTTTGAAAAAGGAATTTATAACGCACTTGTCCCCACCGTTATCGAACAAACGGGTAAAGGAGAGCGCGCTTACGATATTTTTTCTCGTTTGCTTAACGATAGAATAGTATTTTTGTCGGATGAGGTGAACGACGCAACTGCCTCCTTGGTTGTCGCTCAGCTTTTGTTCCTTGAGGCAGAAGATCCTGATAAAGATATTTATTTCTATATCAATAGTCCCGGTGGCTCTGTTACCGCAGGAATGGCTATTTATGATACGATGAACTTCATCAAGTGCGACGTATCTACAATATGCATAGGTATGGCGGCGAGCATGGGTGCGTTTCTTCTCTCCTCAGGAACAAAGGGCAAGCGTATTGCCCTTCCCAACAGCGAGATTATGATTCACCAGCCCCTTGGCGGTGCAAGAGGTCAGGCAACCGATATAAAGATTCAAGCCGATCTTATTCTTCGCACAAGAGATAACCTCAACCGCATTCTCGCAGAGAACACCGGCCGTTCTATTGAAGAGATTGCAAGAGACACCGAGCGTGATAACTTCATGACGGCAAATCAGGCTCTTGAATATGGCCTTATCGATAAGGTCTTGTCTAACAGAGATCAGGTTAAGGCTTGAATTTTTAACTTAAGAGGATAAAAAATGTCATCAAACAACATTAATAAAAGCGGTCGTTTTTGTACCTTCTGCGGAAGAAAGGAAAGTCAAGCTAACTTTCTTATTCCCTCCCCAACGGGCGCTTATATCTGTGATTTCTGCGTTGATGCTTGTCAAGCATTGATATATGAAAACTCAGTAGTCGAAAGATCTATTGGAGAGCTTTCATTTGACACTCTTCCTAAGCCCGTCCAGATAAAGGAGACCCTTGATCAATACGTTATTGGTCAAGATAACGCTAAAATAGCACTTTCCGTTGCTGTTTATAATCACTATAAGCGAATCCTTTACAAGGAAGAAAAAGAAATTGCAAAGAGTAAAAACGCCGATATAGACGATTCACCTATTGACCTTCAAAAGAGCAACGTTCTTTTGATAGGACCTACGGGTGTAGGAAAAACCTATCTTGCTCAGACCCTTGCAAAATCGCTCAAGGTGCCATTTGCTATTGCAGATGCTACTACGCTTACCGAAGCAGGTTACGTGGGCGAGGACGTAGAAAATATACTCCTCCGCTTGATTCAGGCCGCAGATTATGATATTGAGCTCGCCGAAAGAGGTATTATATACATCGACGAGATTGATAAGATTGCAAGAAAGAGCGAAAACCGCTCGATAACAAGAGACGTTTCGGGCGAAGGTGTACAACAAGCACTCCTTAAAATACTCGAGGGTACTGTGGCAAACGTTCCTCCACAAGGCGGAAGAAAGCATCCGAATCAAGAGTTTATACAAATAAACACCGAGAACATTCTTTTCATTTGCGGTGGCGCATTTGATGGGCTTGAAAAGCTTATCGAAAAGCGTCAAGGCAATCAATCGATTGGCTTCACAAGTGAAATAAAGAAAAAGATCGAGCGTAAGGAAAACGGCGTTTTCAAGGACGTTCAGCCTCACGATATCGTAAAATACGGACTTATTCCCGAGCTTGTTGGTAGAATTCCTGCAATTGTTACCTTGGACGATCTTAACAAAGAGGCTCTTGCAAGGATTCTTGTTGAACCCAAGAATTCCATCGTAAAGCAGTACAAAAAGCTTTTAGAGATGGATGGCGTAGAGCTTAATTTTGACAATGACGCTCTTATGGCAATTGCTTCACTTGCCATCGAAAGAAACACGGGTGCTCGTGGCTTGCGTTCCATAATGGAAGAAATCATGATGCCGTTAATGTATGAGATACCGTCAAACGAAAAGCTTGCCGAGCTTCTCATTACAGAAAAGTGTGTTCTTGAAAAAGCGAAACCCGAATATATCGAGAGAGTAGACGTTGATTTGTCCGCTCCCGAAATCAAGGGTGAGCTTACTGAATAAAATAAAAACCGCTTTCAAGAGAAAGCGGTTTTTATTTTTTAGTTTTATTTGAGAAGCTCGGCATCACAATACCAGCACGCTACATCCTGCATATTATTTTGCGTTCCGCAACGAATACAATTTTTGAGTTTTTGATGAGATTGCGTAACGATATACAAATATTTAAATCCATAATATTTATACACTCTATCACCAACGTTGTACTTTTCCTTCTTTACTCATAGTTTTTATTGATGCTTAAAATCAATTACATAAAACAAAAAATCCCATAAGGGATTTTTTGTTTTGTTCATTAAAGCATACACTTAACAAGTACTGCCTTTTGTGCGTGGAGTCTATTCTCTGCCTCGTCGAAAATCTCGTTTGCATGAGCTTCAAGAACGTCCTCAGTAATCTCCTCTCCTCTATGTGCGGGCAAGCAATGCATAACCATTGCGTCGCTCTTCGCGACAGACATTACGTTTGCGTTAATCTGATAATTCTTGAATATCTTCTTACGCTCCTCTGCCTCTGCTTCCTGACCCATAGATGCCCATACGTCGGTGTAAAGAACATCTGCATCCTTTGCGGCTGCAAGAATATCCTCGGTGCAAGTAAACTTTCCTGTTTCCTTTGCCCATGCCATAATCTCGGCATCAGGCTCATATCCCTTGGGACAAGCAACAGACACTTCCATGCCCATCTTAATGCATCCTACGATGATGGAGTTTGTCATGTTATTTCCGTCGCCGATGTAGCACATCTTTCTACCTGCAAGAACACCCTTGTGCTCACGAATAGTCATAAGGTCTGCAAGCACCTGACAAGGATGGCAATAGTCGGTAAGACCGTTAATTATCGGAATGCTACCGTACTTTGCAAGATCCTCAACCTCGGACTGTGCATAAGTTCTTATCATAATTCCGTCAAGATAACGAGAAAGAACTCTTGCCGTATCCTGGACGGGTTCACCTCTACCAATTTGAAGGTCGCGCGAGCTTAAAAAGAGTGCGTTACCGCCAAGATCATACATACCAACCTCAAAAGAAACTCTTGTTCGGGTAGAAGACTTTTCAAAAATAAGACCGAGGGTCTTACCCTTAAGCAAGTGGTGGGTTATTCCGTTTTTCTTTTCATATTTCAACTGATCTGCAAGATTGAGAATTTCAATTATCTCTTTCTCGGAGAGATCCATAAGCTTTAATAAATGCTTCATTTCGCACAAGCCTCCTTAATTATTTGAATTGATTTCTTTAATAATTCCATGTCAATATTTAATGCGGGCAACAATCTAAGCTTTTGCTTTGCTTTGATAACCAAAACGCCCTTCTCTATGCATTCATTTATTATATCTCCCGCAGGACGCTCGGTCTCGATACCAATCATAAGACCGAGACCGCTAACACTCTTAACGCCCTTTGCGTTTGACAATTCATTAAATATGTATTCGCTTCTTTCCTTAACGCCCGCAAGCATATCTGCATCAAGTCTTGAAATTATATTCAAAGCACCCGCCGCACAAACGGGATTTCCGCCAAAGGTCGAGCCGTGCATGCTTACTCCCAGAATATCCTTTACCTTCTCGCCGAGCAAGGTAGCTCCCATGGGAAGTCCTCCCGCAAGACCCTTTGCCGTACTTACAACATCGGGGGCAATGTCAAAATTCATATATCCATAAAGCTCACCTGTTCTACCGTTTCCGCACTGAACTTCATCGGCAACGAGAAGAACGTTGTATTCATCGGCAAGTTTAGTAAGCTCTGACAAGAACTCCTTCTTCAAAGGAAGAACTCCGCCCTCACCTTGAACCACCTCAAACATTATAGCGCAGCATTTATTCTCTTCGAGAAGGCGCTTAACGTCTGACGCGTTGTTAGGCTCTGCATAAACAAACCCATTCGTCAAGGGCAAAAAATCCTTGTGGAAGACGTCTTGTCCCGTAGCCGCAAGCGTTGTAAGGGTTCTACCGTGAAAGCTATCCTTGAGAGTAATTATGGTGGTATAATCAGCACCCTTATTTAACTCTCCATATTTTCTCGCAACCTTTATTGCACACTCGTTTGCTTCAGCTCCCGAATTTGAGAAAAATACCTTCTTCATTCCGGTTTTTGTGCAAAGAAGCTCTGCAAGCTTTGCACAAGGCTCACTATAATAAAGATTTGACGTATGCTGTAATTTCTTAAGCTGAGACTCTACGGCAAGGACCCAAGCCTCATCGGCATATCCGAACGTATTTACCGCAATACCCGTGCTAAGATCGATATATTCTTTTCCGTTCTCATCATAAGCGAGCGAGCCTTTACCCTCGGTTATGCATATAGGAAAACGAGCGTATGTAGAGGCAATATATTGATTATCAAGCTCTTTAATGTTATTCATCAAAACTATCTCCGGTTACAAACATAGTACCGATACCTTCATTGGTAAGGGTCTCAATAAGGATTGAATGAGGAACTCTTCCGTCAATTATAAATACTTTTTTAACACCGCGGCGAATTGCCTCGATGCAGCACTCTATCTTAGGAATCATTCCGCCCGAAATAACACCCTCTGCAACCAACTGAGGAGCTTCGCTAACGTATATTTTTGAAATGAGGGTTGAAGGATCATTCTTGTCTCTAAGAATACCCGCAATATCAGTCATTGAAATGAAGCTTTCGCATTTCAAATGTCCCGCAATCTTCGCCGCGGCGGTATCTGCGTTTATATTGTAGCTATTTCCGTTATCATCATATCCAACGGTAGAAACAACGGGAATATATCCCTTTTCAAGAACGTCGAGGATGGGAGTAACGTTTACGTCGGTAATCTCACCAACGTATCCAAGCTCGGCTTTTTTAGGCTCTGCTTTGATCATATGACCGTCGATACCGCAAAGACCGATAGCCTTACCACCCTTGCACTGAAGAAGATTTACAAGATTCTTGTTTATCTTACCCGCAAGAACCATCTGAACTATATCCACAGTTTCCTTATCGGTAACACGAAGTCCATCAACAAACTCAGTCTTTTTACCTACCTTTGAGAGCATATCGGTGATTTCAGGTCCACCTCCATGAACGAGTACTACCTTTACGCCGATAAGCGAGAGAAGAACTATATCACCCATAACGGCTTCCTTGAGCTCTTCATTTATCATTGCGTTTCCGCCGTATTTGATAACAACTATCTTGTTGTAATATTTTTGTATGTAGGGGAGCGCTTCAACAAGCACCTGCGCTCTTTGTGCATTTGCTAATTCCATTTTATCCTCCAGCGTTTTATGTTCTGTAATCGCCGTTTATTTTTACGTAATCATAGGTAAGATCGCAACCCCAAGCAATAGCATTACCGCTTCCGTTGCCTACACCAATAATTACCTTTATTTCGGACTCGAGAAGTATTTCCTTCGCTTTTTCCTCCGAGAAAGGAATGCCTGAGCCGTTCTTGCAAACGTCAATTCTTCCCTTTACAGACTCAAAGCTTACGTCAACAAGGCTAACGTCAACGTTTGCTCCACTGTAACCAATTGCGCAAAGAACACGACCCCAGTTTGCATCAGCACCAAACATAGCCGCCTTGAAAAGCGATGAGCAAATAACGGATTTCGCTACGATTCTAGCGTTTATATCATCTACTGCGCCGCTAACCGAGCATTCAAGAAGCTTGGTTGCTCCCTCGCCATCTGCTGCGATCATCTTGCAGAGATAGGATGTAACGCCGTGCAAAGCTTCGCAAAATACATCGTAAGCCTCACCTTCAGACGTTATTGCGGCATTTCCCGCAAGACCGTTCGCCATAACGCTTACCATATCATTTGTTGAAGTATCACCGTCAACGCTTACCATATTAAACGAGGTCTTTACATCCTCTTTAACGGCCTTATCAAGCATTTCTGCGCTTATTGCACAGTCGGTGGTTACAAAAACAAGCATAGTAGCCATGTTGGGGTGTATCATACCGCTTCCCTTTGCAATTCCGCCCATATGACAAGTAACGCCGTTAATTTCGAACTCAAAGGCAATTTCCTTTTTCTTGGTATCGGTAGTCATAATAGCCTCGCAAGCAAGCTCACTATTATCGCCAAGACCTTCTGCAAGCTCACCTATTTTGCTTGCAATAGGATCGATAGACAAGGGTTGTCCGATAACACCGGTGGAAGCAACTATAACGTCGGTTGCATCAATGTTCTTTACGTTAGCAACAAGATCACACATCTGCTCTGCTATCTCAATACCGTTTGCATTGCAGGTGTTAGCGTTTCCGCTATTACAAATAACCGCTTGCGCAATTCCATTGCTAATATTATTTTTAGTTACCGTGAGTGGCGCACCTTTTACAAGATTGGTTGTGTATACAGCCGCCGCAGATGCAGGTACTTCACTGTAAATGAGAGCGAGATCTCTTTTGGTTCTGTTCTTACGGATTCCGCAAAGCACTCCGTTGGCAGAAAATCCCTTTGCGGCACAAACACCGCCATTAATTTGTTTAAGCATTTTTATATCTCCAAATTATATATCTAAAGCTGAATTTTTTTCTTGTCCAAGAACAACGTTCATACATTCAATAGCGGCACCCGATGCGCCCTTACCAAGATTATTGTAAACCGCAATCAACAAAATTCTTTCTTCATTTCCCGCAACAGTTACGGTCATTGCATCAGAATCCTTAAGCTTTGCCGCAGAAATAAAGCCACCATCATCGAAGCCTTCCTGATATCTTACAATATCGGTTGTGTATTTATCCGCATAAAGAGCTTTAATATCCGCCATAGTTTTGCCATTCTTGAGCTGTGAAGCAAACAAAGGAACTGTAACCATCATTCCGCTATAAAAATCCGAAACTATCGGGCAAAATATAGGAGCATTTTTAAGACCTGTTATAGACTGCATCTCTTTTAAATGCTTATGCGTTTGCGTAATGCCGTACTGTCTGGGCGCATCAAGCAATGCGTCTCTAACATCACTTTCATAATCGGCAATCATCTTCTTACCACCGCCACTATATCCCGTAATGGAATGACAAGTAAGAAGTTCATCATTCGATATAAAGCCTGCATCAATCAAGGGCTTAACAAGCGATATAAAACCGCTCGCGTGGCACCCGGGAACAGCTATGCGCTTAGCAATCTTAAGCTTTGCATCAAGCTCCGCCGAAAGCTCGGGAAATCCATAACACCAACCATCAAGAGTTCTATGAGCGGTCGAGGTATCTATAACTACGGTATTATCGTTTTCTATCATAGAAACCGACTCTCTCGCCGCATCGTCCGGCAAGCAAAGGAATGCGATATCCGCATTGTTAAGAGCTTTTTTTCTTGCCGCGGGATCCTTCCTCTCCTCTTCGGAGAGAAGAATTATTTCTATATCTTTTCTATCAGCAAGGCGCTCGTAGATCCTAAGTCCCGTAGTTCCCGCTTTACCGTCAATAAAAACCTTTATCATTTTGCAAGCTCCTTTTTAACGTATGCTATCTGCGCCGCAACAGACTCTACGGACGTACCGCCTGCGGATATTCTCTTTGCCACGCAGGTCTCAAGAGATATTTCGCCAT
>JAZLCC010000180.1:0-2726 GCA_045614065.1 Eubacteriales bacterium
ATCACCCTTTTTAATAGGAGCCTCAATGCCCTCCTTCACTTGAATTCCCGCGCTTATCTTTCCCGTCTCCTTTGGCACTACAATTTTTATTTTAGGATACTCAGCAGAAAAGCTTGCGCTCTCTCCCTTTGATATTGGAATATCATTTAAAGCTCCGCCATCATCGCTGAAAATCCTAAAATTATTAAATCCGTAATCAAGCAGCTTTGTTGCGGCGGAATTTCGCTCATCACGAGTCTCAGAGCCCATAATTACCGCAATAAGCTCCATATCTCCACGCTTTGCCGTAGCGCTTATGCAGAAGCCTGCCTTATCGGTAGAGCCTGTTTTAAGCCCCGTAGCGCCGTTATAAAATCTTATCAAACGATTCGTGTTCGTGAGCCCAAAGCTTCCGTTTCGAATGCTATCCATCCAAACGGAGCTATATTCGAGTACCTTCTTATGCTTTATCAGCTCACGAGAAACAATTGCAATATCACGTGCCGAGATAACGTGATTTTGCGTTGTGTCGTCAAGACCGTTGGTGTTCTCAAAATGAGTATTATTCATTCCAAGCGCCTCTGCCCTTTCGTTCATTTTATCAACGAACGCTTCCTCGCTGCCACATATATGCTCCGCAAGCGCAACCGCGGCATCGTTTGCCGAGGCTATGATAACGCTCTTCAAGAGGTCCTCGACCGTCATTTCCTCGTTTTCCTTAAGGTATATCTGCGAGCCGCCCATCGAGCAAGCATTAGCGCTTGCCCTCACTGTATCGCCGTATCCTATCTTGCCGCTCTCAATCGCCTCCATAACGAGCAATAGCGTCATCACCTTTGTTACCGAGGCGGGCGGTAGTGGCTCGTCTGCATTCTTTTGATAAAGCACCGTGCCCGTATTTGCTTCTACAAGTATTGCCGATTTACAAGGCAGATTCAAGGTATCCTCCACGGCTTCGGGATGCTCGCCTCTTTGCGATGAGGGCTCTGCGCCCGCAGAAAGACAAAGCAGAATGCATAGCGTTAAAATTACGCATACGCCTTTAAAAACAAATTTCAAAGCATTAAATTTCATATCATCACCTCGACATATTATATGCCTTGGGAGAAACAAAAATGCGTACCGACGAATCGGTACGCATTTTGCATTATAACAATTTCTTGTTAATTTGTTATTATAGGATTACCGTACATATCTACGGGAAGCTCGTTCTGACCCTCAAGCTCAGGTATCTTAGCCTTCTCTCCACCCTCACAAATAATGTAATCAGTCATAGTGGTAGAAAGGAAGCAGGAAACGTCCAAATGCAACGCCTCGAAATCTTCTTTCGTTCCTCTATATCTAATAGTGGAAATATTCTTGCAGAAATAGAAAGCAAACTTTCCAATCTCGTGCGTGTTCTTTGTTACCTTGCCCTTGCTGTCAACCTTATCCTTAGTCTTCAAGCCTGCACCCAAAGTTACGCTTGTAGCTCCGGAGCAACGCTGATAGCAGCACTCACCAATACTTGTAACGCTATCGGGAATAATAATAGTCTCGATCTTCTCACAACCTGCGAATGCGTAGCTACCGAACTTGGTAACACCCTCCTGAATAACCAACGTCTTGAGTCTCTTGCAGTTAAAGAATGCTCTGTTGCCAATCTCAAGGAGACCGGAACCGCAAACTACGGTTGTAAGCTCCTCACAGCCTTCAAACGCACCAAGCGTTTTATCGGTTCCGTTTGCAATCTTCGTTACGCTGTTAGGAATATAAACAGCGGTAAGAGTCTTTTCGTTGTTCTTAAAAGCACCTGCAGCTATAGCAGTTACAGGAAGCTCCTCGCCACCCTCGGGTGCATAAGTAGAAGGAATTACTATCTCAGCATCCTTGCACTTAGATGCCGACTTGAGCTGATAGCCCTTGCCGTCAGATGTTTTTGAAAAAGTAAGATTCTCACTGGGAGTAAGGTCCTCAGCGTAAGGACCGGTATAACCATTTTTACTGTCGCTGCTTCCGCCCATATCCTCAACGGAATCACAAGAAGCAAAGGTTACCATAGAAGCCATGATCAAAAGTGCCGCAATAAGCTTTATCCAAAAATTCTTTGATCTCATAAGTCTTCTCCTATATTATTTTAATATTAAAGACCGCGCTTAATGTAATGAGTATGAAGGATCTCGTGTGCCTTGTGGCTGTTAGGCTCGCCGAAGTATTCGTCGTAAAGCTTCTTTACAGCAGAATTTTCGTGAGACTTACGGAGATCGCTATTCTTATCATCATTGTAAAGAACTGCTGCTCTTACCGCTCTAAGGTCGGTAGTCATTCTAACAGATGCGGGCTGGAAGGGCTGACCGCCACCGTTTACGCATCCGCCGGGACATGCCATAATCTCGATGAACTGAACGTCGAGCTCGCCTGCCTTAACAGCGTCAAGAACCTTCTTTGCATTGCCTGTACCCGAAGCTACAGCAACGTTAAGAGTCATATCGCCAAGCTTGTAGGACGCAATCTTAACGCCCTCAACACCTCTAACCTCGTTGAACTCGAGAGTTTCGAGAGGCTTGCCCTCGATAACCTCAGCAGCGGTACGGAGAGCTGCCTCCATAACACCACCGGTTGCACCGAAGATAGCGCCTGCACCGGAGCCGATTTCAAAGGGTATATCACACGCCTCATCATCAAGAGCCTTGAAGTCGATACCAGCCTTGCTGATCATTCTGCCAACCTCACGGGTAGTGATTGCAACGTCAACGTCAGGAACACCT
>JAZLCC010000181.1:0-19460 GCA_045614065.1 Eubacteriales bacterium
TGAGCTTTATACGAATAGCCGTACAGAGGCGTTCGGTGAGCTTTTAAAGACGGCTATACTCTTCGGCTCGGAGGCTCTTTCAACCGAGAATTATATGCCCGTTTACGATAAGTCGCTCCGCATTCGCAGAGTTATTTGCGAGCGCTTTGCAGAGATATTTGCAACCTACGGCGCAATTCTTATGCCCGTATGCTCAAAGACTGCTTATACTGCATCCGATGTAGAGGAGAACAAGTATATCTCCTTTGACGAGGCGCTTTACACAGCTCCCGCATCGATAAGCGGACTTCCCGCAATCGTATTTGGCGGAGCTCAGCTCGTTGGCCCTGCATTCTCCGAGAATGCGCTTTGCGAGCTTGCAAAAATCTATGAGGAGGGCAGATAATATGGCAAAGTATGAGACAGTCATTGGACTTGAGGTCCATATAGAAATGGCTACTAATTCCAAGATATTCTGCTCCTGCTCGGCAAAATTCGGCGGAGAGCAGAACGACCACGTTTGTCCTGCTTGTTGCGGAATGCCGGGTATGCTTCCCGTTGTAAATAAGCGTGTAGTAGACCTTGGAATGACTGCGGGAATGATGCTCAATTGCGACATCAACCGCATCACCACGTTTGATAAGAAGAGCTATTATTATCCCGACCTTCCCGCATCCTACCAGACAACGCAGTGGTTTTCTCCCGTTGCGGTAAACGGTAAGGTTAGAATAGAGACCTCTAAGGGCGAGAAATTTATCAGAATTAAGCAGATACACATGGAGGAGGACGCAGGTAAGCTTGTTCACGATGATTGGAGCGATACCACTCTCGTTGACTTCAACCGTACCTCTGTTCCGCTTATCGAAATAGTAAGCCAGCCCGACCTTAACAGTGCAGAGGAGGTTGTTGCATATCTTGAGCAGCTTCGCTTGCTTCTTAGATTCGCAAAGGTTTCCGAGTGCCGAATGGAGCAGGGCTCTATGCGTTGCGACGTTAACCTTTCGGTACGTCCCGAGGGTAGTGATAAGCTTGGCGTTAGAACCGAAATGAAGAATATGAACTCTATTTCGGCTATCGAGCGCGCTATCGCTTACGAAACCGCAAGACATATTGACGCAATTGAGAACGGAACCGAGGAGCTTGTTCAGGAAACTCGCCGTTGGGATGATATTAAGGGCATGAGCTTTGCAATGCGTAATAAGGAGACGGCAGGCGACTACCGCTATTTCCCCGATCCTAACGTAATGCCTATATTCATTGACGATGAATGGTACGAGCGCATTGAAAAATCGCTCCCTGAGCTTCCTTCTGTTAAGAAGGAAAGATATATCTCCGAGCTCGCTCTCAGCGAATACGATGCAGATATTCTCACTCAGAGCCGTGCTCTTTGCGATTGCTTTGAGGATGCTTATGCCGTATCGGGTCTTGCAAAAGAGGCGGCAAACTGGATAATCTCCAACTGTATGAACGTTCTTAACCGCAAGCAGCTTACCGCAGATATGCTTAATATAAACGGTAAGGCTCTTGGAAATCTTATATTGCTCGTTGCCGACGGAAAGGTTGGACACGCAAACGCAAAGAAGATTCTCGAGGTTATGTTTGATGAGGATATCGACCCTGCAAAGTATGCAGAGGAGAACGGATATATCGTTTCTAACGATACGGGCAAGATAGAGGCTATTATTCGCGCCGTAGTAAGTGCAGATCCTAAGTCTGTAAGCGACTACAAGGGCGGTAAGGAAAAGGCTCTTATGGCTCTCTTTGGTAAGTGTATGAAGGAGCTTCGCGGTAACTGCGATCCTCAGGTGCTTCGTGAGATGCTTATTAAGATAATCAACGAATAAGATTCTCTTGTTTAATAAAAAGAAAACCGCTTTGTTATCCAAAGGATAGCAAAGCGGTTTTTTATTGCTTTATTAATGAATTATCAATCTACGTCGAAGGCTTCAATTCCTTTTTTACGCTCGAATCTTGTGTCGCCGTGCTTAACAAAGCACATTGTGATAAAGGAGAAGAACACGAATATTGCCGAGTAGAGGAAGAGCACCTTATAATCTATCTTATTTATTAAGAGTCCCGCAAGTATTGGCGTAATTATCTGCGCCGCCATACTAAAGGTGTAGTAAAGCCCCGTGAATTTACCAATATCACCGCCGTGGCACATTTCAACAACCATCGGAAAGCTGTTTACGTTAATAGTAGCCCAGGCAATTCCTACGAATGCGAAAAGAACGTAAAGGGCGGGGTGGAATACGTTTACAAAGAGCGTGTAGATAAATCCTACAAGGAAGCTTAACGCAAGAAGCAGAACTCCTGCAAGTATAGTCTTTTTTCTGCCAATCTTGCTTGCAATTATTCCTGCGGGAATATAGCAAACTATTGCCGATGCGGTTGCAATGGTGAGGCAGAGCGAAGCACCGCCTATTCCAACGCCCCAAACCTCTTCGGTAAAGGTTGTAAAGAAGGTGGAAACTCCGTTATATCCGATATACCAAAAGGCAACCGAGAGAAGAAGAAATATAAGGCTTCTTTTTACGGGCCTTGGCATAACGGTTTTGTTGTTTTGGGTGATCTCCAAAAGATTTTCTTCGGGGTGCGCATCCTCATATTCTTGCTGAACCTTTGCAAGCTTCGGCTCGTTGACAAAAAGGATTATCATTACGAGCGATATGAGTATTACCACCATAACAGCTACAAAGAGAGGAACGTAATCGACGTGCGCCATACCTTCGGTCTTGCTGTTGGGGTACATTACCGACGTGAATATAAGGTAAAGCACGCCGCCGACAGCACCCATAAGATTTATTATTGCGTTAGCCTTGCTTCGTAACGGCTTTGGCGTTATGTCGGGCATAAGAGCAACCGACGGACTGCGGTAGAAAGCCATTGTTATAAGCAAAAGGGCAAGAACGCCGATGAAAAGTATTATTTTTGAGTAAGAGGGCGATGCAAAGTAGGAATTATCGATTATCGGTATCCAAATCATAAGTATAAGCGTGAATATCATACCGATAATAATAAACGGTCGGCGCTTGCCTATGGGGGTGTTGCATCGATCGGAAAGCTTGCCGAAAATAGGCAAAAGAAAGAGAGCAAGCACGTTATCCGCCGCCATAATAATACCCGATATTATTTCGTTTAAACCAAAGGTCTCCTTGAGCATCTTCGGTATAAGTCCGTCATACATCTGCCAAAAGGCAGTTATTGCAAGAAATGCAAAGCCTACCAAAAAGGTTCTTTTTGTATCGAGCTTTAGCCTCATAAATTTCTCCGTTTCATGTTTGTCTGCATTATACATAGATATTATACCATACGTAGCGTGATTTTTCAATATATGGAAGAAATTTAGCGAAAAGTAAATTAATAAAGTGAATTCCCAAAGTAAATTTCATAGTAGATTTTACTTTTGAAATTCACTAAAAAACAAAAAATATTGTATATTTTTCGTAAGGGATTGACTTTTTGCGAAAAATATGATATAATAATTGAAATTAAATAGTTTATGATGATATGTAAGGGAACCAGCTGTCTGCAGAGGATATGGTTCCCTTATGCTTTTTTATAGCATGGAAGATTTTTAAATTTTAAGGAGATAGGATTATGGAATTACAGCTTAGCGAGCTTATTGAACAAATAAAAAAGGATGGCGTTGAGGCGGCAGAGGCAGAGGCTAAAAGTATTATCGATGCGGCGAACACCGACGCCGAAAAAATAGTTGCCGATGCGCGCAGAGAGGCTGACAGAATCTTGGCAAACGCTAAGCTTGAGAATGAGCGCATGGTAAAATCAAGCGAGGATGCTATTCGTCAGGCAAGTCGCAATCTGCTTATCTCCTTTAGAGAGAGCGTTGCAAGGGAGTTAAAGGCTATCACCGAGCAAAACGTTGTTGCGGTATATTCATCCGATGCGCTTGCAAAAATTATAATTCAGGTTATCACGGCGTGTGCCGAAAATCCCGATAATGATGATATATCGGTTATTTTGAACGAAAATGATCTTAAATCGCTTGAGGAGCTTTTGCTTGCGGGTATTAAGGAAAAAATGCTTTCGGGTGTTACGCTTAAGGCGAATGATAACTTCGACGGCGGCTTCCGCATAGCGCTTAACAACGGTAGCGCATATTACGATTATTCGACAGAGGCGGTCGTTGATATGATGTCGGATTATCTTACTCCAAAGCTTATCAAGATTTTGAAAGAGGCTTAATTTATGGCTGAATATTATTTGATATCGCAATTGCCGTCGCTTGACGGCGTTGGCGATAATACGCCTTTGCCTATCACTGAGGAGCGCTTTACAGAGCTTTGCGAGCGTTTTTTGGGCAAGAGGGCATTGCGAGAGATAAAAAATCTAACTATTTCGCCGTCTATGAATTTTGAAAGCACCGCATCTGCGTTGATAAACGCTTGGTGCGACGGAGAGCGAAATTTGCGTTTGGCTCTATGCAAGATAAGAGCCGAGAAAATGAACAAAAGCTTTGATATGCCAAACGTTAATATACCGCAAGAGGCTTTTAAGGCGGCAATTACCGCTTCGGAAATGAAAAATCCCTTGGATGCGGAAAAGTTCCTTTTGCAGTATAGATTGAGCTTTTTGGAAATGCTCAGACCTATGGATAATTTTTCCGAGGAGTACGTTTTTTATTATGCGCTTAAGCTCAAATTGCTATCGCGTATATACTGCTTTGACGCTACACTCGGAGAGTCTGTTTATAAAAAGATTTACAGCTCCATTTTAGATGGAGAGGGCTTGGAGGCTAAAGATGAGCAATAATATAGGAAAGGTTATCGGAATTAACGGAAACTTGTTATCGGTTGAGTTTTACGGCAACGTTTCTATGAATGAAATATGCTACGTCAACGTAGACGGCACCTTGCTTAAAAGTGAGGTAATTCGTATTAAGGGCAAGGTTGCTCAAATACAGGTTTACGAAATGACGGTTGGAATCAAGTGCGGAGATTCGGTTGAATTTACGGGAGAGATGCTCTCGGCAGATCTTGGCCCCGGCTTGTTGGGTCAGGTTTACGACGGACTTCAAAATCCCTTGCAGGCTCTTGCAGAGAGGGCGGGATGGTTTTTGGAGCGTGGAAATTATGCCGACGGCTTGAATTGTGATAAAAAGTGGGAGTTTACCCCTACCGCAAGGGTGGGAGATATTTTGCGCGCAGGCGAGTATATCGGACACGTTCCCGAGGGCGCTTTTACACACAGAATTTTTATTCCCTTTAATTTAGAGGGCAGATATACCGTAAGATCCATCGTAGAAAAGGGAGAATACAACGTAAAGGAAACGGTTGCCGTGATCACCGATGAAAAGGGAAGAGATATCCCCGTGGCAATGTCCTTTAAGTGGCCCGTTAAGCGAGCTATAAGCTGTTACAGTGAGAGGTTAGCTCCCGTTGAAACGATGGAAACAAAGGTTCGCCTTATGGATTCCTTTTTCCCCGTAGCAAAGGGAGGTACCTATTGTACCCCCGGCCCTTTCGGCGCGGGAAAGACTGTGCTTCAGCACACTACCTCTAAATACGCCGACGTGGATATCGTAATTATAGCTGCGTGCGGAGAGCGTGCGGGCGAGGTTGTGGAAACTCTTACCGAGTTCCCCGAGCTTATCGACCCCAAGACGGGACGTTCGCTTATCGAGAGAACGATTATTATTTGTAATACCTCGTCTATGCCCGTTGCATCGCGCGAGGCATCGGTTTATACCTCGGTAACTCTTGCCGAGTATTACCGCCAAATGGGTCTTAACGTCCTTCTTTTGGCAGATTCAACCTCTCGTTGGGCGCAGGCTCTCCGAGAGATGTCGGGTAGACTTGAGGAAATACCGGGTGAGGAGGCATTCCCCGCATATCTTGAATCCTATATAGCCGCATTTTACGAGAGAGCGGGCTACGTTCGCTTGCCCGACGGCAGCACGGGCTCGGTTACGATAGGCGGTACGGTTTCCCCCGCGGGCGGTAACTTTGAGGAGCCCGTAACGCAGGCTACCTTAAAGGTGGTAGGCGCATTCCACGGACTTTCCCGTGAGCGCTCCGATGCAAGAAAATATCCCGCTATCGATCCGCTTATTTCTTGGTCGAAGTACAGCGGAGTAATAGACCGCAAGAAAACAGAGTATTGCAAGGATATTATTCACAAGGGAAATGAGATAGATTCAATGATGAAGGTCATCGGTGAAGAGGGCACTACAATTTTTGATTATATTATTTATTTAAAATCCGAAATGCTTGACTCGGTATATCTGCAGCAGAATTCCTTTGATCTTATAGAGGCAAATTGCGGCAGAGACCGTCAAAATTACGTTATCGATAAATTGATATATATTATGGGCAGTGCATATGCTCTTGAAAGCAAGGAGGATGCGCGAGCATTCTTTAACCGTATGCGTCAAAAATTTATCGACTGGAATTATACCGAATTCCAAAGCGACGCATTTAAGGCTATCGAGCTTGATATTGATTCACTTTACGAGGAAGGCAACGGCAGCTTGGAATATGACGCAGAATGCTTGTTGAAGGGCGGTGAATAATAGTGGCTAAAGTATATAATAAAATAGAATCCATAGTAGGCAACGTTATTACGGTTAAGGCAAGCGGAGTAAGATATAACGAGCTTGCTCAAATCAACACCCGATTTGGAAAATCCTTGGCGCAGGTCAATAAAATTGACGGCGATATAGTATCCTTGCAGGTATTTGCGGGTGGTCAGGGTATTTCTACGGGAGATGAAATACGTTTTTTGGGACACGAAATGAGAGTATCCTTCAGCGAGGATATTTTGGGCCGTATATTTAACGGCTCGGGTGAGCCGAGAGATAAGGGACCCGCTATTACCGATAATATGAAGCCTATCGGCGGACCGTCGGTAAACCCTATCAAGCGTATTCTTGCAAATCGAATGATGAGAACGAATATACCTATGATAGATATGTTCAATACCTTGGTAGTATCGCAAAAGCTTCCGATATTCTCAATTTCGGGAGAGCCCTATAATCAGCTTCTCGCACGTATTGCAATGCAGGCGGAGGCAGACGTAATAGTGCTTGGCGGAATGGGACTTAAGTATGACGACTTTCTTTATTTTAAGGAGGAGCTCTCAAAGGGAGGTGCGCTTAGCAGAACGGTAATGTTTATTCATACGGCATCTGACCCTACCGTTGAGTGTATGATGATACCCGATATGGCTCTTGCCGTGGCAGAGCAGTTTGCTTTGCAGAATAAGGACGTGTTGGTGCTTCTTACCGATATGACGAACTTTGCCGATGCTATGAAGGAAATAGCTATAACGCAAGAGCAGGTGCCCTCTAACCGAGGATATCCGGGTGATCTTTACTCACAGCTTGCCGCTCGTTATGAAAAGGCGGTAGACTTTGCAGATTCGGGCTCGGTTACCGTCTTGGCGGTTACAACAATGCCGGGTGATGACGTTACTCACCCCGTTCCCGATAACACGGGATATATCACCGAGGGTCAGTATTATCTTAAGGGCGGACGAATCGAGCCCTTTGGTTCGCTTTCACGTTTAAAGCAGAACGTTAACGGAAAAACAAGAAAGGATCACCGTGCATTGATGGACGGTATGATTCGTCTTTATTCTTCCTATAAAGAGGCTCTTGAAAAGAAAAATATGGGCTTCTCTATGAGCCGTTGGGATGAAAAGCTCCTTAAATACGGAGCGCTCTTTGAAAAGGAAATGATGGATCTCTCGGTAAATCTTCCGCTTGAAGCATCCTTGGATCTCGGTTGGAGAATCCTTTCCGATTGCTTCACAAGGGAAGAAACGGGAATAAAATCAGACCTTATCGACGAATTTTGGCCTAAGGGTTAAGGAGGTCTTTTAAGTTGGCAAAAATCAAATTAACTAAAAATGAGTTAAAGGTGCAAAAGGATAATCTCAAGATGTACCGCAGATATTTGCCTACTCTAACACTGAAAAAGCAACAGCTTCAAGCCGAGATACGCTCTATTGAAGCAAAGGCGGTAGCAGTAAGAAATAAAAGGATCGAGCTTGAAAAGGGTTTTAGTGATTGGATAGCCGTTTTCAGCGAGAACGGAGCTTTTCCAAGCGGAATAATCACCGTCAAAAATATCCGAAAGGGTAGAGGCAATATTGCGGGTGTGGATATTCCCACCTTTGACGGAGCCGATTTTTCGCGCGGAGATTACGATTTGTATCTTACACCGCTTTGGGTGGATATAGCGGCAGATCATATGGAAAAAGCTATTATGCTTGATCTTGAGGCAGAGGTGTTGGACGAGCAGGTCATGCTTTTGGAGAGGGAGCTTCGCTCCACGTCTCAAAGAGTTAATCTGTTTGAGAAGGTAAAGATTCCCGAAACCGAGGGGAATATTAAAAAAATATCTATATATCTTGCGGATCAGCAGGTCAGTGCTGTGGTACGTTCAAAGATATCCAAGCGCAAGATAGCGCTTCGTAATGAAAAATCTTCTGTTGAGGAGGTGTATTCATTATGATAGTACCAATGAAAAAGGTATCTCTTATAATAAAGGGAGATAAAAAAGAAGAAGCCTTAAAAGCTCTTCGCAAGCTCGGTATAATGCATATCGAGATAAGCGAGGGGTCGGGAGAAAGGCTTGAAGCGTACAAGGCGGAGAACGATCTTTTTGCACACGCCTTGTTTGCGATAGGAAAGCCTAAAAAGGCAAAGCAAAAGTCATTGAGCTTTGAAGAGGCTCTTGATATTGCAAGGACGGTAGATGCTCTTACCGTAGAAAGAGATTTCTCTTTGTCGGAGCAAGCGGCAATAAACAGTGAGCTTGAGCGCTTGAAGGGCTGGGGCGAAATCTGCCCCGACAAGATAAATAGCTTGTCCAAAAGCTGTGGAAGTATCGCATTTTACGATATTCCGAGGCGTGAGTATGATGCGCTTCCCGAGGAAATTAAAAAGGTAAGGCTTCAAGCAAACAAAAATTCAATAAAATGCTTATTGCTTATGGATAGCGTGCGGGATGACGCTCGCGCCGCAATAAGCGTATACCAATTGGTGTTGCCGAATATATCTACGGCAGAAATGAAGCAAAGATATGATGAGCTAAACGCTCGCGCAAATGAGATAACAAAGCAGATATCCTCTTATACCTGCTACGTTGACGCCATCAAGAGCGCCGTTTCCGAGCTTGAGAAGAAAATCGAGTTTGAGACCTATTTTACGGGTATGCGATCCGAGGTCTTGTCGAGCGGTGAAAAAAATTCTACGTCGATAGCTTGCTTTAGCGGATATATCGAGGAAGAAGATCTTGATAGCCTAAAGCAGATGGCAAGAGATAATTCTTGGGGACTTTCAATTGAAGACCCCACCGTTGAGGATAACGTTCCCACAAAGCTCAAAAATAATAAATTCGTGAGCCTTATTTATCCGCTCACCGACTTTTTGGGCACAGTTCCGGGATATTTTGAATATGATATTTCGGGTTGGTTCTTGGCGTTTATACTCATTTTCTTTGGAATCATCTTTGGAGACGGTGGATATGGCTTGCTTATTTTGGCTATTGCCGCCGTTTTGATAGCAAAATCACTAATTACAAAAAAGCGTATAGACCCCGCATTTTTGCTTTGCGGACTCTTTGGACTCTCAACAATAGTCTGGGGAACGCTTACCTGTACTTGGTTTGGTCTTTCGCCCGAGCAATTGCCGAGTTGGTTAAAATCCATGTCGGTACCGCTTATTTCAAACGTTTATGCGGACAAGCTTTGGAGCTTGCCGTGGACACCTGAGGGTGTGGGACTTACCACGGCGCAGAATTTGCAGATATTCTGCTTTACTCTTGCGCTTATTCAGTTAACGGTGGCTCACGTTATCGGTGTAGGGCGAAATCGAAGATCCTTAAAGCTCCTCGGAGATATAGGCTCGATATTACAGCTTTTCGGCATCTATTATTTAGTGCTTAGCCTCGTTGTAAATCCCGAGGTCTTTAGCTTGGGCTTGGTTTTGGGCGGAGTTCCCGTGGGAACCGTGGCTTTAGTGCTTATAGGCGTTGGATTTGTTATGAGCTTTGTATTTGCTAATTACGAGGGAAATGTTATAAAATCGCTTATCGCGAGTATCAAGAATATCGTATCGGTATTGCTTGGCGTGGTAAACGTATTTTCGGATATAGTTTCCTATATTCGTTTGTGGGCGGTAGGTCTTGCGGGCGCCGCAATATCGGCAACCGTAAACGAGCTTGCAGGCCCTCTGTTTGGCAATTTCTTGTTTATGGTGCTCGCAATAATTCTTTTGGTGTTTGGCCACGGACTTAATATGATACTTAATATTTTGTCTGTCATAGTTCACGGAATAAGGCTTAACACCTTGGAGTTTTCCTCGCATCTCGATATGTCGTGGAGCGGACACAAGTTTAAACCGTTTGAAGAATAAATTGATTATATAAGGAGTATTATTATGAATTTTGGAATGTTAGCAACGGCTTTAGCCATGGGTATTGCCGCAATAGGCTCTGCTATCGGTATCGGTATTGCGGGTCAGGCATCGATCGGGGCTTGGAAAAAGTGTTATATGAGCAATAAGGCGGCTCCGTTTATACTTACGGTTTTTGCGGGCGCACCTCTTACACAGACTATCTACGGCTTCCTTTTAATGCAACAGATGAAGGGCTCTTCGGCAGACCCTGCGTTCTTGCTCGGACTTGGAATTGCCTCGGGCGTTGCAATGGCGGCTTCGGCAATCTTTCAGGGTAAGGCAGGCGCTGCGGGCGCAGACGCCTTGGCAGAGACGGGCAAGGGCTTCTCGCAGTACATCACGGTAGTAGGTCTTTGTGAGACCGTTGCATTGTTCGCACTCGTATTCAGTATGGTGGCGTTGGGCTAATTTATCGATATAAGACCGTTATTGGGATTTTCGATATATCAACAAAAAGAGCAAGAATATAAGGATTTTCTCCTTGTACTCTTGCTCTCTTTTTGTTTGTATAGGGGTCGCGGTTGTCAAAATCTTCTTTGGTGTCATCCCGACGCATATGAGTCGGGATGAGTGGCATAATTAAGCTGATTGCGAGTTGTCGATCGCTTCAACGTTGAAGCCGAATAAAAATTCATCGTAGGATTTTATGTTTTTACATTGTAAAGTTTTATTATGGAGAAAGAAGTAAAATTGTTCTATATCCCATCGTACTTTGAGTTTGTTTATCAACAAAATCTATTTCAACATCAACTATTAAGCAAATTTCATTTTCGATACGAGTCAAAGTTTTATTCATAACTTGCATTGATTTAAATTGATATTTATCTGCATTTAAAGAGCTTATAACGTATGTATTGAGAGCAGTGTCAATTGTTGAATTATCGATATTTACTTTTGGAGCATCAGTAAATTTACGCTCATCAAATTTTATAGTAACGGCACCGGTTGCTACAAATATATTTACCGAAATTTGATCGGTGGTCGGATAACCGGCAAAATATTTAGTATAAGTAAAAACATATGACGTTATTTCCTCATCTAATGCAAGATCGGTATAAAAATAGGAATATTGATCGGTGTGAAGGCTATTTCCGTCTGCCGTAGTTACGATTGTTTCACACGCGTATTTGTAACCGAATAAATTTTTCACACCGTAAACATTTAATAATTTTTTTATCCAATTGCGATAATTCGATTCTGTTGTAATATCATTCGGGACAGATAGAGTATTTTTTTCAAAGCTTATCTGCGTTAATAAATTGGATTTACTATCATAACGGCATGAAATATTTCCGTTTGCCGAATTGTAAATAGCAGAATCTTTCCTATATGTTTTTACCGATTCCACGTATTGAAGGTCTACACAACTGCCATTTAATAGCTCAATACTTTTGTTTGCCTCTGCATTTTCGTCATGATATTTCGTACCAAGGATATCGATACTTCTTACTGATGAATCAAAGATACCACAACTATCGCCCAAAAGCATTATTTGATGAAATTCAAGAGCTTCATTATTGCAGGACGTAACTGAAACAGTCAATAAGATAATGATTACAATAAATATTAATCCTGAATATATTGTTTTTTTCATAGCTTGTCTCCTTAATTCAACGTTGAAGCCGAATAAAAATTCATCGGTTAAAAATTCATTTATTTCTTTATTTGCATGTTAATATGCATAAATTTATTTATTCATTATCATGCCTACCGGGATTAAATAAATTTCAATAAAATTACTGACAACTTCTCCTTTATATATTAAATTGGGTTCTATCATATAGCTAATATATAATTCATTGTTATAATAAATAACCCTATGTTGCATCGAATATACTGAATCCGACAATTCGTAAGAATGATATGCATCACCATACACATTTTTCAGCTTTAACTCTATTGCTTCATTTTCTAATTCTTTGTTAATATTAAATTTAGGAACCTTAATATCAAGATTTCGAAAATCACTTAGACGAATTCCACCATCATCGTATATAGTTACCACTAAAGTGTCTACACGATATCCATCAACCGTATTAGAAAAACTGAAAGTATACTCATCAAAACTTTCAGAATCTTTTCTTATCGGCATTTCTACATTATCATATTTTGAAATATCCACAAGATTCTTAAGTTCTTTTTTAATTATCTTAAGAGCCTCTTCCGGTGTAGCTGTGGGGGAAATATTCACCTTGGTATACGAATTCATAGCTGTAATTTTTCCATCACATAACTTAATTTTCGAATATGGATCTCCATCCACTAAATACACATCTACAATTCCATTATCACGCACAGAATACTCGCTTTCTTTATACGTTAGCATATGCTCCTTACCGTTAATATTAATCTTATTAAGAATATTTGAAGGAGCCTCACGTTTCTCACCTTCCGGAATAACGTTAGCACGATTTAGCTTTAATTCTAAGTAATATTCAACATGATAGCCTACTTCATATATGTGTTCCAAGTCTTTTTCGTCTATAACATCATCATATTCTGTTGAAATACCGTTGTATCTATTATCAGCACAGCCAAAAGATGTTAAAATTAAAATCAGCACTAACAAAAAACTAACAGCGATCTGTATAAATTTTGCTTTTTTCATAATTTCAAATTCCTTTCGTCGATTTAATAAACTGTCAATTCTTTTACGATTCGGTTTGCCATTTAAGAAAAAATCAAATAAAAGATGTAACAAAGGCAACTTTTACGGAGTGAGCGGAATTTTTTGTTCTCCCTCTACTTATATAGTACCATTTTTTTGAAATATGTTCAATGATTTTCTTAAAAAAGTGCAATTTTTTTGAAAAAATATGATTTTATACCAAAAATGTTGATTAAGGCAAAACAAAATATTGCCGTAATATTTAAAGAGGTTGAAAAAAGCGCAAATGTGTGATATAATGATAAATTAGAGAAACAGTTAGTTGTGGGAGAATAAATGAAAATTAAAAAGATATATAAAGAAACAAAAATATTGCTCCGATCGATTCCCGCTACCGTCGTAACGCTTTTTGTCGTCAGCGTGGTATGTATGAATCTGCTTGCAAACAAAACGCTTTTGCAGCTTGATTGGATAGCCCTTGACGGCGGTATTTTGATATCTTGGCTCTCCTTTATGTGTATGGATATCATAACAAAGCATTTTGGACCCAAGGCATCGACGATAATATCGATACACGCGGCGTTGATAAATTTACTTACCTGCCTTATATTCTTTGCGGCGAGCGTGATACCATCGAACGCAAACGATTATACCGCATTCGACGGTATATTTGGCGGCACTTGGTTTGTGCTTCTCGGCAGTACGATAGCCTTTTTGGCATCTGCCGTTATAAATAATCTTTTGAACCATACGATAGGAAAGCTCTTTCGCAGAAAGCCCGACGGGAAGCTCGCTTTTGCAACGAGAACCTACGTTTCAACCTTTATCGGACAATTTCTTGATAATTTTATATTCTCGGTTATTGTATTCGTATTTTTTGCGCCGATATTCTGGGACGGCTTTTGCTGGACGGTGCTTCAGTGCGCGACCTGCGCATTAACGGGAGCTATTGCCGAGCTTATTATGGAAATAATATTCTCTCCGATAGGTTATCGAATTACAAAAAAATGGCGCTCCGAGAACGTTGGCAAGGAGTATTTTGATTATATAGAGGAGTTAAAGCAAAAATGAAGGTATTGATTACGGGTACGTCGCAGGGCATTGGAAAAGCCATTGCCGAATGCTTCTTAAATAACGGACATACCGTTATCGGCATCGACCGCAAGGCAAAAAGCATAGAAAATTCAAATTACACGCATTACGAGTGCGACGTTAGAGATAAGGAGAGGCTTCCCGATATCGACGGCGTTGAAATTTTGATAAACAATGCGGGCACGCAAAACGAGGATGATATCGATATAAACCTTAAAGCGCTTATTTATATAACCGAAAAATACGGAATACAGTCAAATATAAAATCGGTTTTAAACATCGGCTCTGCAAGCGGTCATACGGGTGCAGAATTTCCCGAGTATTGTGCAAGCAAGGGCGGAGTGCTTTCTTATACAAAAAACGTTGCTATGCGAATAGCACCCTACGGAGCAACCTGCAACAGTCTTGACCCCGGCGGAGTGATAACACCTCTTAACGAGTGCGTTATTAACGATGAAGCGCTTTGGGCGGAGATAATGAACGAAACGCCGTTAAGGCGTTGGGCGACCACCGAGGAAATTGCCGAATGGTCTTATTTTTTGACGGTAACGAATAAGTTTTGCACAGGGCAAAATATTCTCGTTGACGGCGGCGAATCTATAAATTATAATTTTGTTTGGAAGGATTAATATTTAAGGGGGATGTATGAAAAAGAGATTTTTAACGATAATAAGCGTGTTGCTTATTATAATGACGGTTTTTTCAATGGCTTCCTGTGGCGGCGCTAAGAATAACACCGATAGCGAGGACAGCGAGGAGGTAAAGGAGACCGAGGTAAAGCAGCCCGACGATCTTGAGGCGGAGTTGAACGCCGACGAAAAGGCGTACGTTATTTATGATTCGACGCTTGAGGATGAAGAGGGAGATTCTGACTACAGCGAAGAAGAGGACGATAACGGCACTGAGGCTATTCCACCATCGGATATGGCTACGGGAGATATGGTTATTTCCTCGGCAACAAAGACCACTGTAAATCTTCGCATTGGAAGCTATAATATCCAACATGGAGCAGGCAATAAGTCGCTCGACAAAATAGCGGCAAACATCACCGCACAAAAGCTTGACGTTGTGGCAATACAAGAGGCTGACAATGGCACGAAGCGCTCGGGCAGAGTAGACCAAATGAAGAAGCTTAGCGATCTTACGGGGTATAAATACTATAAGTTTTTCAAGGCTATAAATCACGATGGCGGAGAATACGGAATAGGAATACTCAGTAAATATAAGTTTGAGACCTCAAAATGCTGGGATCTTCCCAACGGATCATACGAAAACCGAGTTTTTGCACGTGTGCAGATAAAGGTTGACGGTGTGCTCTTGAATTTCTACGCAACGCACCTTTCCTATGACGGAGAGTCGGCGGCTATGCGCAAAAAGCAGCTTGCCGAGATTGCGAATATCGTTAAGGATAATTCTAATTTTGTTATAGCGGGAGATTTCAATACGGGAAAATTCTCGGAGTTTGACGTGCTTGATAATCACGAAACCTATCAAACTATAACCCTTAACCGTGAAAATCATATGAAATATACCGAGCCTTCAAGCAAGCTCGCTATAGATAATATAGTCTTTAGAGGCTGGACCTTCGGCAAGCCTCAGGTTGTAACCGCTAGCTATTCCGACCATTATATGCTTTGGGGAGATGGCGTTTTTGAGACTGTTAGTACCAACATCGTTGTTGGCGAGAGCACAAGCAAGAACACCGTTACGGCACCGCCTCAAAGAGATGGAAATAAGGTGGTATTCGGTACCTATCCGCAAAGCAGAGTGATAAACAGCTCATTGCTTTCCACTCTTAATAGCAAGGCGGGAACACCCGTTACCAACGGAAAGTCATGGTCCTCTTATAAATATACTGAAAATGCAAATATGTATTATATCGACGTAGAGGAGGGCGGTGAGAGATATCGTGGAATATATTTCACCAAATACCGTCCGACCGACGTTAGAGGAGAGCTTGTATCGGGTAATTCCTTGCAGGACGATAACGGATACAAATTGAACGTAGTTTATTGGTTCAAGCATGAGCCCGTTAGCTGGACAGTGCTTGACGAAAAGGACGGAAAGCTTCTCTTGCATTGCGATCTTATCATAGATTCGCAGGCGTATAGCAATACGGCTAAAAATAATTATGCAAACAGTACGATAAGAGCTTGGCTTAACGGAGCATTTCTTGATACCGCATTCTCCGAGGTGCAAAAGAATTATATTCTTACCACCGAGGTAGATAACGGACTTGTTGCATCGGATTATAAGAGCGCAAATCCCTTTATTTGTGAGAATACGAATGATAAGATATTCTTGCTCTCAAAGGCGGAGGTAAAGAATGCCGAGTACGGATTTACGGGGGACAGCGCAAGAGTAATGAAGGCCACCGCTTACGCCGAGTCGCAGGGTGTATTTGCAAACGATTCAAACGATGGATGGTGGTGGTTGCGCACTCCGTCAAATAGCGCATCTATTTCCACAAAGGACGATCTTGCGCACAATATTAAGGTTGTGGGCTCTATTTGGAGCACTAACGTTGCTATATCGAGCGGTGGTATAGTTCCCGCTATGTGGATAGACCTTGGTCTTGACGATGATAATCAGGGCGAGGATAACGGAAACGTTGAGAACGGCGACAACGAAAACCTTGAGAACGGCGACAACGGAAACGTTGAGAATGGCGATAACGAAAACGTTGAGAACGGCGACAACGAAAACGTCGAGAACGGCGATAACGAAAACGTTGAGAATGGCGACAACGGAAACGTTGAGAATGGCGACAACGGAAACCTTGAAGAAGAGGTTAAGGACTATGCGCCCGTTCGCAACGGAAACAAGGTAACATTTGGCTCGTATCCTCAATCAAGCGTAACAAACAGCTCGTTGATAGCTACGCTTAACGGCAAGGTAGCAACTCCCAAGCTTAATGCAAGTGCTTGGACTGCCTATGGATATTATGGCAATAGCAATATCTGGTTCGTTGACGTCGAGGAGGGCGGCGAGAGATACCGCGGAGTATATTTCACCGCATACAGTCCCACAAATCTTAAGAATCCCGCAAACGCAGATAATTCCTTGCAGGATGACAACGGATATAAGCTTAATACCGTTCATTGGTTTAAATACGAGCCTATTTCCTGGACTATTCTTGAAGAAAAGGACGGCAATGCACTTGTGCTTTGCGATATGATAATCGATGCTCAGGCGTATGACACAGGTGATAATAATTACGCAAACAGTACAATAAGAGCTTGGCTTAACGATAACTTTATCAATACCGCATTTACCGAGCTTCAAAGAGAGCTTATACTCACAACCGAGGTTGATAACGGACTTATTGCATCGGATTATAAGAACGGCAATCCCTACCTTTGCGAGAATACGAACGATAAGATATTCTTGCTCTCAAAGGCAGAGGTAAAGAATTCCGCATACGGATTTACAAGCGATAGCATAAGAGTAATGAAGGCTACTGCTTACGCCGAGTCGCAGGGCGTATTTGCAAATGATTCAAGCGTTGGCTGGTGGTGGTTGCGCACCCCCTCAAACGTCGCATCTATTTCCACAAAAAATGATCTTGCGCATAACATTAAGGTTGCGGGCTCTATTTGGAGCACGAACGTTACTATTGCAAGCGGCGGCGTAGTTCCCGCTATGTGGATAAAGCTTTAAAGATATATTGATCAAAACCGTTTTTGCCCTTAAACACGGCAAAAACGGTTTTTTGTATGTATTTTGGCTTTAAATCTTTAGCCTGACTTTAGCAAACGGTGATACAAGCGTTGTGTGGGTGCATATTTCAAATATCCGCAAAAAGCTTGATGCGCTTTTGCTATTTTGAGAGAAAAACTATTTTTAAACGAGCTATAATGTTGCAATACTCTTTTTGGTATGATATAATTATTTTAACGGTGTTAGCCGTACTTTATTTGGAGAAATTACGAGCAGTAATATTTGATATATGAAAATGAAGATTAAAAAGACGTTGATTGTTTTGCCGGTTGTTTTGTTAATTAGCGCTATTAGCCTTGCTTTTGTGGGAGTTGCGGTTGTTTTTGGTTTGAATACTTACGTTAAGAGCGTTGGCGGAGATAATATTATTACCCCCGACGAGGCGGTGAATTTAGAGGACGTTGACTGTATCATAGTTCTCGGATGCTTGGTAAAGGATAGCGGAGCGCCGAGCGATATGTTGGCTGACCGACTTGAAAGAGGAATTGATTTATATAAAAAAGGCGCCGCACCGAAAATAATTATGAGCGGAGACCACGGCAGAACCGATTATGACGAGGTTAATACGATGAAGCAGGTTGCAATTGATAAGGGAGTTCCCTCGAGCGACGTGTTTATGGATCACGCAGGCTTTTCTACTTATGAAAGCATATACCGAGCAAAGGAGATATTTGAAGCCGATAAAATAATAATCGTAACGCAAGAATATCACCTATACAGAGCTTTGTATATTGCAGAAGAGCTTGGAATAGAGGCCTATGGAGTTAATGCGGATTATCACGCCTACGGCGGACAAATAAATCGCGACGTGCGAGAGGTGCTTGCGCGATGCAAGGATTTTTTTAGTACGATATTCACTCCCGAACCTACTTATCTTGGAGAAAAAATACCAATTAGCGGCGACGGAAATATAACTAATGATCGATAGTGTTCAATTTTTGCTTGTATTTTTCAATTTGTAACGCTTTTGTAACGTTTTATGTGATATAATCATGCTACAATTAATGATAAACCTAAGATAATAAAATAACACTGTGATTAAGAGGTAAATTATGTACGTAAAAAGAGAAAGTGTTGATCAACTTTTAGAATCAACGAGCAAAAAATTCAATGATAAAAATGTTTTAAGATTTGTAGATAGTGGCTACATGGAAGTTTTTCAGATGCTTTTGAATAAGATTGCAGAAGACCATAAATATGAAGAGGGCGAGCCTCTTTCAAAACTTGATGCAAGTCGAATTCAAAGAGCCGTTCAATATACCATTGCGGAAATGGAAAATATTATGGGCGAGCAACCGTTATCCCTTCAAGAAATTATGCAAGCTCTCGCAGAAGATATGGCGATCGACGATGGTGTTATGGACTTTGAGTCTCTTACCAAAGAGGGAAAAGATTATTTTATTGGAGAGGCTATTAAGCGCTTGGATTCTCTTGAGGAAAAAGACAGAAAACAAGAGGTTTTAGAATATAACAGAGAGGGAAAGCTTTCCAGAAAGGAGAGAGCTAATTATGATCCTTTTTCTGCAATGATGATAGTGAACGACCATATGTATGCAATGGTAATGAAAACTCTCGGCTGTCCCGACGTTCCCGAATTCTTTGACGTTGCCACAAAAAACGTAATGGCTAATTCTGCAT
>JAZLCC010000182.1:0-5957 GCA_045614065.1 Eubacteriales bacterium
GCTAAAGCTTCTTACCGATGCGGCTATTTCCGGTGACGGTGTACTTTATTGCTATTGGGATACAAGTAAAAAAGGCTCTCAGGCATTTGAAGGCGACATCGTAACCGACAGAATCGACAACGTAAATATCTTTCCCGCAGACGTAAACAAATCCGATATACAATCCCAAGAATACATTATTCTTTCGGGAAGAGCTTCTGTATCCTCTCTTATTGCCGAGGCGTTGCGCTTTGGCGCATCCGAGGACGACGTTAAAAACATAACCTCCGACGACGATGCCACATATCAAGCAGGCGAGCTCTCTCGCTACGAGCTTTCGGGAGATGCCGAATCAAAGGCAACGTATATAATCAAGTTTTGGAAAGAGGATGGCAAGGTGGTGTTTGAAAAATCCACAAGAGATTGCGTTATTCACAGAGCGCGCACCGATTGCCGACTCTACCCCATCGTATATATGAATTGGACTCCCACCAAAAACGCATTCCACGGAACCTCACCCGTAAGCTCGCTTATTGCAAATCAAAAATTTATCAACAGAGCCTACGCAATGGCTATGAAGCATATGACCGACACGGCGTTCTCTAAGGTTATCTACGATAAGTCGAAGATACCCGAGTGGACAAACGAGGTTGGTGAGGCAATCGCCGCATACGGCGGTGGAAATATCGCCGACTCGGTAAGCGTGCTCGGAGTTGGTGAGATGCAAAACGGATACATGGACCTCATCAACAGTGCGGTTCTCCTCACAAAGGAGCTTATGGGAGCAACCGACTCGGCTCTCGGTATAGTCGAGGCAAACAACACAAGTGCAATTCTTGCGCTTCAGGAGACCTCACGAATCCCCTTGGCGCAGATACGCTCATCCTACTACCGACTCATTGAGGAGCTTGCCAACGTATGGGCGGATATGATGTGCGCCTACTACCCGTCCGAGCGCCTCGTTCCCTACTCCTCAAAGGATGGCGTTCACGCTAAAAATATAGATTTCAACATTCTCAAAACTCACATACTTTCTGCCGAGGTAGACGTATGCGAGGTATCGAGATACAGCGCAACAAGCGTTCAAAATACGCTTGATAAGCTCCTTGACGGCGGTTACATCAGCGCAGAGCAATACGTTAAGCGCCTGCCTATCGGCGTAGCCTTCGACAAGGACGAGCTTATCGAGGCAATAAAAAGCTCAAAATCAATAAATATCAATGAAAGCGAGGATAAAAATTAACCCTTGGAAGAAATAATGGAATCAATAAATGAAAATATCGACAAAGCAACGGACGTTGATATCACAGAAAGCACCGAGTTCGAAAGCGATTCTCCTCAAAACAAAGAATCCCAAAAAGTCGAGGAAGGCGCCCCTGACCCCGAGCTTATAATATCCTCGCTTAACGAAAAAATATCTGCTCTTGAATCCGAGCTTAACGCCTACAAGGAGGCAAGCGAGCGTCAGCAATTCATAGCCGAGCAAATAAATGAATTTAACGAGCTTTTCCCCGAGATTGCCGTGCGGAGTCTTCCTGACGAGGTCTGGGAGAGCGTTAAAAGAGGCAATTCACTTGCCGCCGCATACTCGGTATATGAAAGAAGAGTAGCCGAGGCGGCTCGCAAAATAGAGCTTATAAATCAAAGAAACGCATCTGCCGCCGCAGGAGCTGCGGGCAGGAGCGCCCCAAAAGAATACTTCACCGCCGACGAGGTGCGAAAAATGTCGCCCGCCGAGGTTCGCGCAAACTATGCCGGAATACGAAGATCTATGGAAAAATGGAATTAAAGCATCTCTTTATAATCGCAGTTATTATATTTTCTCTTTATTTAAACCTTATAAACAACAAACCAAGGTTCAGGCATTGAACCAATAAAACCAACATTTTAAAATTCAAAACAAGAAAGGAAACTAAAAAACTATGGCAATAACTAATTTTGTACCCACAATTTGGAGCGAAACGCTCTATCATGAGCTTCAGAAGAACTTCGTTGCGGTAAATCACTGCAACAGAGATTTCGAGGGAGAGATCAAAAAGAAGGGCTCCGTTGTAAACATCTGCGGCATCGCAGACATCACCTTGAAGACCTACACCAAGAACTCGGATATCACCTCTCCCGAAACTCTTAGTGATAGCGCAACTCAGCTCGTTATCGATCAGGCTAAGTTCTTCAACTTCCAGATTGACGATATCAACAGAGCTCAGTGCTCTCCTAAGCTTATGGAAGCCGCTATGCAGAGAGCCGCAGAGGTAATCGCAAACGATGCCGACCGCCACGTCTTCTCCCTCTACAAAAGCGCAGGCAAGACCATCAACAACACTAAGGACGGTGAGGAGACTCTCTATGATAGCATTCTTGCAGCTCGTGAGTATCTCTACGAGAACAACGTAGGCGACGGAACAGAGCTCTTCCTTGAGGTTTCTCCCAAGGTTGCGGCAAGAATACTTAAGGAGAAGATCGCTATCCCATCTACCAGCGAGGATACTATCTCCTCCGGCTATCTCGGCTCTATCTTCGGATGCAAGATTTACGTTTGCAACAACGTAACCGTTAACACGAGCGGAGACAACCCCGTTCACAACTGCTATCTCAGAACCAAGCGTGCAATCACCTTTGCAGATCAGATTTCCGAGATTGAGGCTTACCGCCCCGAGAAGCGCTTTGCCGATGCGGTAAAGGGTCTTCACCTCTATGGCGCTAAGGTAGTTTACCCCAAGGAATTTGTATGTATCGGCGTTGAGTTCTAATACGCCCAGCAACGAGCTATGTCATACACCAACAACGATATCTACCTTGCTTCACTTGCACTGATAGATGAAAGCGATACAAAGGGCGACTGCTCCGATCTTGCGGAGCGCGCGCCCTACCTTATTGCAAGCTTTGCATCTCTTTGCCGTTCGCTTGATAAAAAGCTTCGCGAGCGTGATTCGCTTGAGGCGCAACCGAAATTCAGCTCGGTAAAGCTTAAGCTTGAGGATGAATTTCCGCTCTGCGATATATTAAGCGCTCCCGCCGCAACGTATCTTGCATCTATGCTCGTCTCGGATGAAAATCCAAAACTCTCTGAAGCTCTTTACGATAAATATTGCGATGCCATCGCAATACTCGGCGCAGAGTGCAACTGCGAAGCCATAAAAGACTGTTACTTTTTCGATTAAGAAATAATGCTTAACCCAACAAGATAACAAACAAATTAAGCCCGTCGCAAAAATGCGACGGGCTTTCTCTGTTTTTTTCAAATTCCTTGAATTTTTTCTAAAATTATGCTAAAATAATTATGTATGATCTAGGAGGTAGATATGAACGGCTTCTATATTTTTCTTATAGTTTTTTTCGCATTCCTGATACTCACTTTCATGGCTGCGTATTTTATATTTGCAAGAATTGCAATTAGAAGAAAGCCTCGTAAGGACGAGGTAAGCGCTATTTTCTCGCAAAATAAAATAGATATTGCGGGAGAAGACGTTATGCGCAAAAACCTCGATTGGGTATTAAAGGGAGACCACGAAAAAGTCTGCATTACAAGCGAGGATGGACTTAGACTTTGCGCAAGACTGATAAACGCGCCCAAGGATACAACCCCAAGGGGTGTTATTATAGCCTTTCACGGCTATCGCTCCTTCGGCGCTCGCGATTTTTGCTTTCAAATTCCTATGCTCCACAAGGCGGGATACCATATAATGCTTATCGATCAACGCGCTCACGGAGACAGTGAAGGTAAATATATCTGCTACGGAGTTAAGGAACACAAGGACGCTCTTCTCTGGCTGAAAAAGGCTCGTGAGATATACGGTGAGAATATTCCGATGGCGCTTTTCGGTCTTTCTATGGGAGGCGCTACCGTGCTTATGGCAAGCGGTGAAATAGATAACGACGATGCTCAAATTAAATGCATTATTGCCGACTGCCCCTTTTACGATAGCTACAATATTATAAAGCACGTGCTTTGGAAATTCCACAAGCTCTACCCTGTTCCAATGATATATTTTATCAATTTCTGGAGCCGTTTTCTTGCCGACTTTAATATGCGCTCGCCATCCTGCGCAGAAAAATCGAAAGGCTCCAATCTTCCAATTCTTATCCTTCACGGCAAGGAGGATGTTTTTGTTCCAACCGAATGCTCGATAAAGCTTGCAGAGGAGCTTGGCGAGCGCGCAAGACTCGTTCTTTTTGACAACGCAAAGCACGCAGAATCGATATATTACGGAAAAGAGCTCTACGAAACAGAGGTTCTTGGATTTTTGGCAAAATATATGCAATAAAGCTCTTGAAAAATGCGTTGAGATATGCTATAATTAATTGTTAACGATATACTATTGAACGCGCAGGAGGAAAGCACGTGATAATTGCATTGGAAGAGGCTAGATATAAGCTTATAGGAATGAGAGCCGACATCGAGGATCTTGGATCGGCTTTGAGAATAGAACAGCTGAGAGCTACCGCAGAGGAGCTTGATAAGGACACTCTCCGCGAGGATTTTTGGTCTAATCAGGAAAATTCCTCAAAGGTACTTCAAAAGCTTAAGCAAACCAAGGACACAATAGAAAATTATGAGGCGCTCAAAAACCGCCTTGAGGACGCTATCGTTCTCGTTGAAATGGCTATCGAGGAAAACGAAGAGGGCTACGTTGACGAGGTTGAGAGCGAGCTTGCCGCTATCTCCAAAGAGGCAGAGGCTAAGCGTATAGAAATACTTCTTTCGGGTGAATATGATAAGAATAACGCAATCGTATCCTTCCACCCCGGAGCAGGCGGAACAGAGGCTCAGGACTGGGCGCAGATGCTTTACAGAATGATAACCCGTTGGGCAGAGCGCAAGGGCTACAAATATAAGCTCATCGACTGGCTTGACGGCGACGCCGCTGGAATCAAGAGTGCTACTATAATGGTTGAGGGTCTTAACGCATACGGATATCTTAAGGCAGAAAACGGAGTTCACCGCTTGGTAAGAGTTTCTCCCTTTGATGCGGCGGGCAGACGTCAAACATCCTTTGCATCTATCGAGGTAATGCCCGAATTCGACAATATCGATAAGATAGATATTCGTGAAGAGGATATGGAGATCACCGCACACCGTTCAAGCGGAGCGGGCGGTCAGCACATCAACAAGACCGACTCGGCAATAAGAATACTCCACAAGCCCACGGGTATCGTGGTTGGATGCCAGACCGAGCGTTCACAGCTCCAAAACAAGGAAACCGCTATGAAGATGCTTAAGGCAAAGCTTATGGAAATAAAGCTCCGCGAACGTCTTGACACAATAGAGGATATCAAGGGCAACAAGGTAAACATCGAGTGGGGCTCGCAGATATGCTCCTACGTATTTATGCCCTACACTCTCGCTAAAGATACGAGAACAGGCCACGAGGACGGAAACATCAGTGCGGTTATGGACGGTGAAATAGACGATTTCATCAACGAATACCTCAAGATGAACGCAAAATAATAAAAAACGGCATAAAACCTTGCAAAAAGAAAAAATGCAACGATAAAAACCAACGCTCTCTATTGACATAGGGAGCGTTTTATCGTATAATGAATATAGCACGTAGTGCAATTTTTTGAAAATTAAGGAGATTTACACCAATGGCAAATTTCAACATTCCCGAAAAGGCAAGAGTTGCCGTTCTTACCGGCGCAAAGAAAATAGAGATCTTTGAGCTTCCCGTTCCCGAGATTGGAGATGATGAGGTTCTTGTTAAGGTTGAGCAGACAGGTATCTGCGGAACCGACGTTCACGAATACAAGGGCGACCCCTTCGGATACATTCCCGTTGAGCTCGGACATGAGGGCACGGGTACCGTTGTTAAGCTTGGTAAAAACGTTACTACCGACTACTACGGCAAGCCCTTGGCAGTTGGCGATAAAATAGTTACGGGTCTTAAGCCCTGCGGTGTTTGTGACACTTGTAAGAACGATCCCGAGAACATCCACCTCTGCCCCGGCGGCGAGATCTTCGGTCTTATGCCCGGTGA
>JAZLCC010000183.1:0-2295 GCA_045614065.1 Eubacteriales bacterium
AGCGGCCAGTAATCCGACGACGTGAGAGCTTCCATCTCGTCTACGTAGGAGCGAAGCGCTACCATTGCGGGAATTACGTTATCGTGGTAGCTTTCCGCACGCAAAACGTTGTCGGGTATAGCGGCTGTTACCTTCTCAATGCGCAAAAGCTCTTCAAGCGCATTGTACGCCTGATAGGTAAGAGCGGAGAGCTTTTTGATTATATCGCGCTCGACTGCGCAGGAGCCGGGAATAAGCTTTTCCTTTTCGTTAGCTCCGCGAGCAAGATCGCCCATATAAGCGTTAGCCGCAGGTATTAGATCTCTGCTTGCCATCTCTATCATAGTAAGAGCCTCTATGTTGATTATCTTTGAGTAATTTTCAAAGAAGATATCCTCACGCGAGTCGATCTCAACCTTGCTCATTACGCTATGACGCTCAAAGAGAGCAACGTTTTTGGGAAGATTGAAGCACTTAAATGCATCAACCGAGCTTTCAAGATTGAGAAGTCCGCGGCGCTCTGCCTCTTTCTTCCACTCGTAAGAGTAGCCGTTGCCGTCAAATATTATGCGGCGGTGGTCGGTAAAGGTCTTTTTGATAACCTTTGCAACGGCGGTGTTGAAATCCTCTGCTGCTTCAAGCTCGTCGGCAAACAAGCGGAAGCTCTCGGCAACTGCGGTGTTGAGCACAACGTTGGGAAGAGCGATATTCTGCGAGGAGCCGAGCATACGGAACTCGAACTTGTTGCCTGTAAATGCAAAGGGCGACGTACGGTTTCTATCCGTGGTGTCCTTGCGGAATGTGGGAATAGAGGGTATTCCAAGGTCCATAACGCCTGCCTTAACGCCCTCGTAGGTCTTTCCGCTAACGATAGAGTCGATAATAGAGTCAAGCTCCTCGCCAACGAAGATAGAGAGTATTGCGGGGGGCGCTTCTGCTGCTCCAAGGCGGTGATCGTTACCCGCATGGGCAACCGATACACGGAGAAGGTCCTGATAATCGTCAACCGCCTTAACGATTCCCGCAAGAACGAGAAGAAAGAGCAGATTGTCGGCAGGGGTCTTGCCCGCATTCAAAAGATTTTTGCCCGTGTCGGTCGAAATAGACCAGTTGTTGTGTTTGCCCGAGCCGTTTACGCCTGCGTAAGGCTTTTCGTGGAGCAAGCAAACGAGCCCGTGGCGCTCCGCTATCTTCTTCATATATTCCATTATGAGAAGATTTTGGTCAACTGCGAGGTTTGTAGAAACGTAGACGGGCGCAAGCTCGTGCTGTGCGGGCGCCGCCTCGTTGTGCTTTGTTTTTGAGTAGATACCCATCTTCCAAAGCTCCTCGTCAAGCTCCGTCATATATGCGTTGATACGCGTTTTGAGAGGGCCGAAATAGTGGTCCTCAAGCTCCTGACCCTTAGGCGAGTGCGCTCCAAAGAGCGTTCTGCCTGTGTAGAGCAGGTCCTTGCGCATATCGTATATTTCTTTATCGATTATAAAATATTCCTGCTCTGCGCCAACCGTCGTGTTTATTCTCTGTGATTCGGTGTCTCCAAAAAGTCGCACTATGCGAAGCGCTTGCGTGCTTATCGCATCCATGGAGCGGAGGAGAGGCGTTTTCGTGTCGAGCGCCTCGCCCGTGTATGAGCAGAACGCCGTGGGTATGTAGAGAGTTCCGTCCTTTACGAATGCATAAGAGCCGGGATCCCACGCTGTGTATCCTCTTGCCTCAAAGGTAGCTCTAAGGCCGCCCGAGGGGAATGACGATGCGTCGGATTCTCCTTTTATAAGCTCCTTGCCCGAAAATTCCATAACTATCTTACTTCTTCCGTAGGGAGAGAGGAATGAATCGTGCTTTTCGGCTGTAAGTCCCGTTAACGGCTGGAACCAGTGCGTGTAGTGAGTTGCGCCTTTCTCTATTGCCCAATCCTTCATTGCCGCGGCAACCGGTGTAGCTATAGATGCGTCGATGGTTTTTCCTGTTTCAATAGTTTTGATTAATGAATCATAAACGTCGGGAGCAAGTCGCTCCTTCATTACGTCCTCATTGAATACCATACATCCAAAAAGCTCGGGTACGTTTTTCATAATTTTTTAACCTCTTTTTTTGTGGTTTTATATGCGTGTGTTTTTTGTATATTGCTATTTTTTAAAAAAGCGACCTAATTCGTAATAAAATCTAATCTATAAACCGCTTTTTCTTTTGACACCGTATCATAAGGAAGTTTACTCGTAGGGCGGGGGCTTGCTCCCGCCGTTTTTTTTGTGATAAACTAAATTAGAGCCTCGCCCCGTGGGAGAGGTGGCGCCGTTAGGCGACGGAGAGGGG
>JAZLCC010000184.1:0-10768 GCA_045614065.1 Eubacteriales bacterium
GTGATGCAGAATGAAAGCTAACGCAAAATCTATCAAGAGCGGAGCCTCTACCTTTTTTAAGGTTCTAAAATACCTCCAAAAATATCTCCCGCTTTTTATTATCTCGTTAATTCTCACCCTTGCGGTGGTAGCACTCACGCTTTACGTTCCGATACTTATAGGCCAGGCCATAGACCTTGCGGTTGACAAGGGTATGGTTGATATTAACGCTATTGGAATTATACTTGTTAAGATCGGAATATGCATTGTTCTCACGGCTATATTCCAATGGGTAATAAACGTTATAAATAACCGTATGGTTTACGGAATTGTTCGCAACGTGCGCCACGAAGCATTTTTAAAGCTTCAAGGCTTTCCCATCTCCTTTATCGATTCACATAGATCGGGAGATATCGTTAACCGATTGATAGCCGATTCGGATCAATTCTCTGACGGACTTTTGATGGGATTTTCGCAGTTCTTTAACGGGATTATGACTATACTCGGAACGATAGTATTTATGTTTATCATAAACGTTCCCGTTACACTTATAGTTATATTCATAACTCCGCTCTCACTTTTCGTTGCATCATTTATTGCAAAAAGAACCTTCTCACTCTTTAAAAAGCAGTCCGAGATACGAAGCGAGCAAACGGCGCTTATCGACGAAATGATTGGCGAGCATAAAACCGTTGCCGCATTTGGATATGAAAGCAAGGCGCAGGAGCGCTTTGACGAAATCAACGTTCGTCTTGAAAAAACCTCTTTAAAGGCAATTTTCTTCTCCTCGCTTACAAATCCCTCAACAAGGTTTGTAAATAGCTTAGTATATGCTTTTGTGGCCTTTGCGGGCGCAATGATATCGGCAAATCTCGGCGGAGAGGTTCTAAAGGTAGGTATGCTCTCAAGCTTCTTATCTTACGCAACGCAATACACAAAGCCGTTCAATGAAATATCGGGAGTTGTAACCGAGCTTCAAAACGCACTCGCAAGCGCAGAGCGTGTGTTTGAACTTATCGAATCCCCCACAGAAAAGCTCGTTGAAGAAACCGAGCAAGAAATTATAGGAAATGATATAGAATTTAAAAACGTATCATTCTCCTACGTTCAAGAAAAGCCTCTCATTGAGAATTTCAATTTCAAGGCACGCTCGGGAGAGCATATTGCAATAGTAGGCCCTACGGGATGCGGAAAGACAACGCTTATCAATCTTCTTATGCGATTCTACGACGTAAATGACGGCGCTATTACTATTGGCGGAAAAGATATACGCAACGTTGAGCGTAACGAGCTTCGCCAAAAATACGGAATGGTGCTTCAAGAAACCTGGCTTGGAGAAGGAACGATAAAGGAAAATATTGCATACGGAAAGCCAAATGCTACCGATGAGGAAATAATTGCCGCGGCAAAGGCGGCACACGCGCATAGCTTTATCAAACGCTTGCCAAACGGATATAACACCAAAATCGGCGAGGGCGCGGCTTCCCTATCACAAGGTCAGCGACAGCTGCTTTGCATTGCAAGAATAATGCTTTGTGAGCCCGAAATTCTTATTTTAGACGAGGCTACGTCCTCGATCGATACTCGAACCGAGATTCGTATTCAAAAAGCTTTTAAGACGGCTATGGCGGGCAAGACGGCGTTTATCGTAGCGCATAGACTCTCGACTATTAAGGATTGCGACGTTATTCTCGTTATGAAGGATGGAAACATAATCGAGCAAGGCTCGCACGAATATCTGCTTAAGCAAAAAGGCTTCTATTACGAATTGTACAATAGTCAATTCCCTAAAGCCTAAATATAAGAAAAGACCGCCCGACGAAAATCGGGCGGTTAATTTTGTTATTAAAGCTTTATCCACAATGCGGAGACAATGCCATAGTTTGTGCGTTGAGCGGAGCCATACATATCGAAAGCATTTTCATCATTTGTCATCTGATGAGCTATATATGCATCAGAATCGTGTTCTCTTGAACCATCCGGAGCCGCAGGGGATCTGAGCCACCACGGAACATATTCGCCTGAGCGCAATAATCCTTGAGACACGCTATATTGAGTAAACTTCTTCAGGTGGTTTTCGGGCCTTAAAACATTTATTGCCTCTCCACGAGATAACAAGAATATTTTATCATTTACCGATTTTTAGTATTTTTTACATTGTATACCGTTAAACGAAAAACGCCTGAAATATTTTTCAAGCGTTTTTATTATTTTGCTCTTTATTTTTCCACCTTTGATAATCAAAATGCTTTCGGCAATAGGAATTAAACTGTTTTTCTACGTTACTTATACCCGAATATTCATTGCTTGCAAGAAGATTATTAAAAAACGGCAAGCCGTCTGCGGTCTCGGGCAAGGTTTTCTTGTCTATATCTCGCCAAACGTACTGTGCATCGGTTATATATATTTGCGTTGGAAAGCTTCGATTTACCTTTATAAGCGCAACCGTTATAACGTCTGCGTTTTCGCATCCGTTGCTTGCTATGCACTGTTCCTTTTCATCGTATCTCACAAGCGTATGAGTTTTGCATTTTTGCTTTGGCTCGGTGCCTTTAACGAAATATCCTATCTCTTTTCGATCTCCGCGAGGGTCTTTTTCACATACGTCGCAGGAAATATGCCCCGAATCCTTGCAATATTCAACGGCAACAACATTTTCCGAGGTATCGAACTCCTTTGCGCTATTACTGTCGATATACCTTTTATGAAGCTTTGTCATTATCTTATCCCAAGTTTCAATACATATCTTATTTGTCGAAGCATCAAGCGACTTTGGATATTCATAGCCATACCACACTCCTCCAACGTAATACGGCGTATAACCGATATACCACCTATCACAATTATCCTGAGTGGTACCCGTTTTGCCTGCGCAATTTATATTTTTTTGCAAGGTTATGCTCTTTGCCGTGCCGTTTGAAAGCACGTTTTGAAGCATCCTTGTCATTATTATCGCATTTTCCTCGCTAATTACCGCCTCGCCTTGATATTCATTTTCAAGAACAATATTTCCGCTTGCATCGGTAACCTTATAATAGCTTCGAGGCTTTGAATATATGCCTTTATTTACAAATATAGAATACGCCGACGTTATCTCCAACAACGAAACTCCGTAATTAAACTGTCCAAGGCCAAGCGCGGCATAATCCTTGTCGCTGATCACTCTTCCATCGGATAACGTTTTGCTTTCTATCAAGCTATCTATATGCAATTTTGTTTTTAGAAAATCAAACGATTCATCGAGTCCCACGTCATTAAGAACCTTAACGCTAACGGTGTTCACCGATTGCTCTATAGCTTTATTTATATTTGTAAGCCCCTCATATCTTCGGGTTACGTTTTTTGGCCACGCATCATTTGCGGTCGGCTCTTGAGCGTTAGAAAAATTCACGGGTGTGTCATCGTAAACCGTTGACCAAGTGATCATCCCCTTTTCGAGTGCCGGCGCATATACAGACAAGGGCTTTATAACCGAGCCTGCAGGGCGCTCGGCATCGGTTGCATAATTTTGCAATCGATTTCCTTTCTTTTCACCTATTGCTCCCGCAACACCGAGTATTGCACCGCTTTGCGGATCGATTATTATCATGGCCGATTGCGGCTCGTCCTCGGATTTTGTCCAATAAAAATTTTTAACGTTAGAATAATAATCCTCTAATAAATTTTGAATTTCAATATCCATAGCGATATAAATTTTCAGACCGCCCGTATATATAAGCTTGCTTGCTTTATCCCGTGAGATGTTATTTTTTGTAACAAGATCGTCGATTACGTCGTTTAAAACCATATCGACGTACCAAGAATTTATTCCGTTATTATTACTTTGTAAATTAAGAACAATCTTCTCGTTGCTTGCAATTTGATATTCACTTTCACTGATATATTCCTGTGCGAGCATTTCATCAAGAATTATCCTTCTGCGCCGCTCGTTATTATCCGGATTGTTTTTCAAATCATAATATGACGGATTGTTTGTTATTGCGGCAATCGCAACGCATTCTCCAAGGGTAAGCTCCGATAGCTCCTTTGAAAAATAATATTTTGCCGCCGCCCCGACTCCATAGCATCCGTTTGAAAGATTAATAATATTCAGATACGAGGTAAGTATCTCTTCCTTGCTCATTTTAGATTCAAGATCGACCGCCCAAAATATTTCTTGAAGCTTTCGTTTCAAAGAATATCCGTCCTCGCCCGTAACGTTTTTTATCAGCTGCTGAGTTATTGTTGAGCCGCCAAATTCATTTCTGAATTTCAGAAAATAATTAACCGTTGCGCCAACAGTTCTTTTCCAATCAACACCGTTGTGCCTAAAAAAACGTTTATCCTCAATTGAAATAAATGCGTCAATCAAATCCTGCGGTATATCCTCATACTCAACGGGAGTATTGCGAAAGCCGCCGTATATATCGGAATCGGCAAGTATCGTGGCATTATCGGCAAGACGTGCTTCGGCGTTATCATAATAATATATTGTTGAAGCCGTGCTTGTGCTTATGGCCTCAAATATGCTCTCGTCTATTTCCCTCTCGATGTTTTGCGTGGCGTAAACACCGACAAAGATTCCCACTGCAAGCATTACAAGGGTAAGAATTATCCCCACTACAAGTATTGCATTTAAAATCCATTTTTTCATAAATACACCTCTTTTTTATAGTATTTACGAAAAATGCTCTTTTAAACAATAAAAAGCTACGCATAGGCGTAGCTTTTTATTGTTATTTGGGAACAACGTTATCTGCTCCCAAAATATCTATCAAGGAATGATAAATATCCTTTGTTAAATCGATTGACGCAATCGGGGGCGAATACGCCTTTTTGCTTGAATCGTAGAAAATAACCGATACAGAGCCCTTACTGTTCGCAATTACCGCATTAACCTCGGAAACCTTGATTGAGGTCAAGCTATCAAATCGCAAATAGAGCTTTGATGCCGATTTTGGCAATGGCTTATATTCCTTCTTGGGAATATTAATAGGCTCTGCGCCGTTCTCTATCAAAAGTGTAGCTTTATTTACTATAAGCTTCGGGTCCTCGTCCTCTCGCAAGGAGAGGTTACCCTCTAAATAAACGGCGTTATCCTCGGCAATAGCAGTAGCGCATCTTTGAAGCTGACTCGGGAAGAAGATGCATTCTATCTCTCCGTACTTATCCTCGATAGTGATAAATGCCATTCGCTCGCCCTTTTTGGTATTCTTTACGGTAACAGAGGTTATCATTCCCGCAAGGGATACCGACTGTCTATCGTTAAGCTCGGAATTTCCTATTATTTCGCTTATTTTTTTAGGCGCAAGCATTGAAATATGCTCAGAATAGCTATCCAAAAGATTACCCGAGAAATACATTCCCGCAACCTCTTTCTCCATTCTCAGCTTTTCCTTTGCGGGGCGCTCGGGGATATCGGGATATTTAAAAGCAGGCTTCACGTCGGTATAGCTTGAGAACATAGAGAACATATCCATTTGCCCTGCGAGATTGTTTCTGTTCTTCTGCGCCTCGGTATCAATAATAGCCTCATATGACGCAAGCAACTGACTTCTAAATGCTCCAAGCTTATCAAATGCTCCAACCTTAATAAGCGATTCTATCATACGCTTATTAATATCGTATTGAGAGGTGCGTGTGATAAAATCCTCAAAGCTCGTGAATTTTCCGTTAAGGTCCCGCTCATTAATAATGCTATCAATAAACTGTCTACCAACGTTTTTAAGCGCAAGCAAGCCGAAAATTATTGTGTTATCGTGAGGATAGAACAATAATCTGCTCTCGTTTATATCGGGCGGAAGTACTCTTATATTATACTTTCCGCACTCGGCGATATACTCGGCGAGCTTTGTCATATTACCAAGCACCGAGGTGATAAGCGCAGCCATATATTCGCACGGATAATGCGCCTTAAGATATGCCGTGCGGTAAGAAATAAGTGCATACGCCGCCGCATGGCTCTTATTAAATGCATAATTCGCAAATGAAGCAATATCGTCGAAAAGCTTTTCGGCAATACTTTTTGCAACTCCGTTGCTTATTGCTCCGCTTATAAAATTATCCTTTTCGGCCTCGAGAACGTTGCCTTTTTTCTTTGATATCGCACGTCTTACAACGTCTGCGTGTCCATAAGTATATCCCGCAATAACACGGAATATGCTCATAACCTGCTCTTGATAAACTATGCATCCGTAGGTGGAACGCAATATCGGCTCAAGAAGCGGATGCGCATAGGTTACCTTGCTTGCGTTATGTCTTGATTCGATATATTTGGGTATCGAATCCATAGGACCCGGACGGTAAAGCGCTATTGCCGCAATAACGTCCTCAAATCTATCGGGGATCAGCTCGGTAAGCATTTGACGCATTCCGCCCGATTCAAGCTGGAATATGCCGAGCGTATTCCCCGAGGAAATAAGATCATAGGTCTTTTTATCATTAAGATCGATTTTATTAAGATCAAATGACGGGTCGGTCTCTTTTATAAAATTACAGGTGTCGTCGATTATCGTAAGATAGCGCAATGCAAGAAAGTCGAATTTCAAGAGTCCGAGCATTGCAACGGTATCCATATCGAACTGTGTTACTATACTTCCGTTGCTTGTTGCAAGCGGTAGATACTCGGTTATAGGCTTATCGCTAACAACCAATCCCGCCGCGTGGATAGTTACGTTTCGAGGCATACCCTCAAGCGCTCTTGCGGTATCAATAAGTCTCTTTATGTCGGGAGAATCTTGGTATATCGCTTGAAGCTCCTTTTGCTTTAATGCCTCGTCAATAGTTATTGACGGATCTTTTGGGATAGCCTTGGCAACAATATCAACGTCGGAATAAGACATTCCCATTACACGGCCAACATCACGAATAGCCGCTTTTGCTCCCAAGGTACCAAAAGCAATAATTTGTGAAACGTGATCCTCCCCGTATTTTTCATACATATAGCGTATGACCTCATCTCTGCGATTATAGCAAAAGTCAACGTCTATATCGGGCATGCTTACACGCTCGGGATTAAGAAAACGCTCAAAAAGAAGATCAAATTCTATAGGATCAATATCAGTTATACCTATGAGGAATGCAACCAAGCTTCCCGCACCAGAGCCTCTTCCGGGGCCAACGGGAATATCATTTTTATGTGCAAAGTTTACATAATCCCAAACTATCAAGAAATAATCGGAATATCCCATAGAATCTATTACAGAAAGCTCATATTCGATTCTTTCAAGATATTCATTTTCCTTTTCCTTGGAGAGAGTAAATCTCCTTGCAAAAGCATCGTAAGTAAGCTTTTTTAAATATTCTCCCGCAGTAAAACCGCACGGCGTAGGATATTTAGGAAGCTTATAAGAGCCAAATGAAAATTCAAGATTGCATCTTTCGGCTATTCTTACGGTGTTTTCAATTGCTCCCTCGTATCTACCGAAGAGCATCCGCATTTCCTCGGTCGTTTTATAATAAAACTCGTCAGTCTCAAAGCCTATCGGTCTGCCGTCAAGAATCGAGGTATTCATTTGAATGCACATAAGGATTGCCTGCGTTTCCGCATCGGATTTGCGAAGATAATGACAATCATTTGTTGCCACCATTGGCAAATTACATTCCTCCGCAAGCCTAACAAGGCTCGGCAAAATCTGCTGTTGCTCGGTCATTCCGTGGTCTTGAAGCTCTATATAAAAATTATCCTTACCGAATATATTGGAAAGCTCGATTGCAGCGTCCTTTGCGCTTTGATACTCTCCCATCGTCAAAAGTGAGGGGACCTTGCCCGCAATGCACGCCGAAAGCGCTATAAGCCCCTCGGAATGCTCACGCAAAAGCTCCATATCGACCCTTGGTCTTGAATAAAAGCCCTCGGTGAAGCCCTTTGAAACCATATAGGTAAGATTCTTATATCCTATCTCATCCTTGCAAAGCAAAACAAGATGGTGGTATTTTGTTCCTCTTCCCTCGTTTTTGTTAAATCTGTTGCTTGACGCAACGTAAACCTCACAACCGATTATAGGCTTTATTCCCTGCTTTTTACACTCATTATAAAATGAAATCACACCGTACATAGCACCGTGATCGGTTATTGCCACGGCGGTATGTCCACATTCCTTTGCACGGGCAGGAATGTCCTTGATTCTGCACGCACCGTCGAGCAAGCTATATTCACTGTGTAAATGAAGATGTACAAAATCCGACATTTCTACCTCCTTAAAATAAATTACGTTAAATTCTTATTTTTTCCTATTATCCAAACGGTTGTTCTTTTGAAGCATAAGCATCAACGCCACACCTAAAAAGGCAGAGATCAAAACTATTGCGCCAACCGTTATGTATCTTGTCCAAATATCACGCGCATTATCAGAATCATTCTTTTGCATCTGCTTATCACGCTCACTCTTAATCAGCGTGCTAAGCCTTGAGCTGCTGTACTTTTTGCTAAGACCTGTTATTTTATTTATCCATAACGTGCAAGAGTCGCTATCATCATTTAATGAACGCACTGAAATCTTAACCGCCTTTAATTCCTCAAAGCCTTTAGCCTTTGACATATCAAGGATAATATTTGCTTTTTCATTGGCCTTAACCAAGGATTTAGCCTCATAGCTTGAGCTTAAGCTCTCAAAGGTGAACTTTATCTCATAAACCGAGGAGTTCTCGTCGGTGAGCTCTAAATCAAATTGAACATATGGAGTATACGAAATATTTTCGGGATACTCATAGCAATAAATGAGATCGCAAAAATCCTTGTTATTAACCAAAAGATCCGCTCTTAATGCCTTGGAATTCGTGTGTGAATATCCTATTTTAAGGTTATCGCATCCAACACCTAAACCCCAATTTTCCGCAAGATAGGACGCGTTGAAGTCAAAATAATCAAAGCTACCCTTTATTTTTTTAGGTGAGCTACTTAACACGTCGCTTGAATATATAAGCTTATATTCGAGGGTTGGAACCGCATCAACACCTAATACCTCTACCCAAGAGCTCTTTTTAAAGAAGTCGAGCATATTTGCGGTTACATCATTATCCTTAGCGTCGATATTTTTTAAGATATGCAAAAGATCGTTGATATTCGCTTTGTTTTCTGCGATACTTGAAAACTCAACCGAAAAGCTTGTAACGCTCTCTTCAATAAGCAATGAATAAAAGGCGTATGAATATGCCGCGCAAAGCGCATTTCCCGATAGATTAGAATCGGGAATCCAAAGCACACCGTAATTTGACGAGGCGCTTTCGTATTTTTGAGAAAGCTCCTTTAAAAAGCTTGAAAGATCGGCTTGTCTACCTATATAGAGCTTATCGGGTGGCAAAGACTTTTCAAGGTCAATTCCGTCATTTAAATCCTCGGAGGTTATCATCAAGGGCGTTTCGGTAGCTTCAACAAGAAGCTCGCATCTTATGCCCGAATAACTACTGTTATCAAAATATTGCATTAAAGCTTCCAAAAGCTTCTTTGAGGATAATTGTCGGTCTACGCCCACATTCTCACCCTGGTCTGCATAAAATCCGTTTCCGCTAACAGAAAGCATAATATTAAGATCGGAGTTTGCATCCCTTGCGGCATTATAAACAATTGCCGCATACTGACCGCAAAGCAAAACGTAATTCTCAAATGAAATATTCTCAAAAGAATTATATTTATGCGGTGCATCCCAGTTCTTGCCTATAACTATTCCGCTTATTTCTCCATTCAAGCCACCGCTATATCTTTTAACAAGAAAATCGGTAATAGAATGCAACGAAAGAATAACACTCTCGTCAAAAGCATTTGGAAGTGCGTATATACTATCGCCGTTTGAATAAGCTTCTATTGACTCGCCTGAGCGAAGAAGGAAACGAAGATAAACCTTTGTACCAAACAAGCTTGAGGAACGTATCTGCGAATCAAGCTTCTTTACATAATCCTCATTAAAGAATATCTGCTTATTGTCAACCGTGTAAATATAGGTGCTCGATTTTGAAGTGATAATATCATCAAGATATACGGGCAAGATAGTCATATCCGCATTGATGCTTGAAATATTCGAGGAATACTCGCCTACAAGGCCTTTAAAGTCCGATTTATCATTTATAGGCGTAATATCAGCTGTCGCCTCAGGATACTGTGCCTCGGTTGCAAGTATATATCCGCCGTCCTTTGAACGAAGAAAAATTGCATATCTTGAATATCTATCAACGATATTTGAAAGCTTGAAAGCAAAAGCAAAGGTTATCGATACGGGACCTTCCGCTATAGGCTTTGCATTTTCGTCATTGATTACGTCTGATTCGCTCTTTCCCGAGGGGATAGCGTAAATAACAAGTGTAGAATCACCGTGCACGGCAAATGCATCGTAATTCATTGTTCCTTTAACGTTTACGGTTTTTGTATCGGGGAGATAATGACAAGAGAAAGAAAGTATATCCTCCGATTGAAGGTTTTGCACGGTATCCTTGCTCTCGGTTGTCAATGTTTCGTTATCATTTTTAGAGCCTTCATCTGCAAAAGCAAAAAAAGAGAAAGAGTAAAATACAGTAAGAAGCATCAAAATAAGTGCTATTATTCTTTTCATAAATTACCCTCCTCTAAAAATAAATATACATATATATTATAACATATTTTAACGATAAATGGAATAGGATTTTATAAAATTTCAAATATCCAAATGTTTTTTATAATATTTTCAAAAAACTATTGACTTTTAATAATAACTTGTGATATAATAATATCCGTGGTGCGCCGGTGTGATGGAATTGGCAGACGTGCTGGACTCAAAATCCAGTGGTAGCGATACCGTATCGGTTCGACCCCGATCACCGGCACCAAAAAGCCTGACGA
>JAZLCC010000185.1:0-7455 GCA_045614065.1 Eubacteriales bacterium
TACACCGATAAAATCTTGCTCAGCAACGTAAATCCCTATACTTAGAGTTATTATAAAAGACAAAATTGTTACCGCAATACAAATTGTTGCCGTTTTGTTTTTTTCTATTTTTTTAGTTAATCTTTTTATCTTATTCCTTACTCCCATACGATTCCTCCACCGTCACAACTCAGTATTTATGTATTATATAACAAATAATCTCTACTGTCAACATAAAACACCAAAAATGGCCACAAAATTTCCACTAGTGTTTTTGAGGGGATGGTGGGGAGTGCAAAGGGGCGGGAGGGGAAACTTTTTCCAAAAAGTTTCCCTTCCCCCACAAAAACACAATAAAACCCCACACTAAAACCCAAAAGGAGTATAAAAATGGAAGGATACAAGAGAGAATTTATACAATTTTTAGAAGGAGCAGGAGTTCTCAAATTTGGAGATTTCACCGCGAAGAGCGGAAGAAAAATTCCCTACTTTATAAATGCGGGAGACATCAAAACAGGCGACCAGATATGCAAGCTTGGCGAATTTTACGCAAAGGCATATCTTGAAAAGCTTGGCAACAAAAAAACGGTTCTTTACGGCCCTGCGTACAAGGGTATACCGATAGCGGTATCTGCGGCTGCGGCGCTTTCACGCGAGGGGCTCGACCTTCCGTTCTTCTTTAACCGCAAGGAGGAGAAGGACCACGGCGAAGGCGGAGTATTCGTAGGATACAAGCCAAAGGCGGGCGAGGAGGTAGTTATCGTCGAGGACGTTATCACCGCAGGAACCGCTATTCGCGAGAGCATGGCTAATATGCAGAGCCTTGAGGGCATACGCGTTGCCGCTACCTTTGTTATGGTAGATCGCAAAGAAAAAGGCAAGGGCGAAAAGAGCGCAATGGCAGAGGTCGAGGAGGAGTTTGGATTCCCCGTTTACTCGGTAGTTGACGTATACGACATCATAGAATACCTCAAGGAAGACGAAAAGAACGCAGAAAACGTAGAAAGAATAGAAAAATATCTTGCAATAAACGGCGCAAAGGTGTAAAATATAAGTAGACACCTTTTAGATTTTTATAAGATAGATATCTTATTTAGCGAAAGGAGCTTTTAAATGCGACACTTGATTGGAATAGAGGATCTCTCGGTTAGCGAAATAGAAAGTCTCATTGCAACCGCAGAGGATATTATAGAGAGCCCCGAAAAATATTCGGAATCGGCAAAGGGCAAAAAGCTTGCCTCTCTCTTTTACGAGCCATCAACACGCACACGTCTTTCATTTGAAGCGGCAATGATAGAGCTTGGCGGAAGCGTTATCGGTTTTTCCGACGCTCAAAACAGCTCTGCCTCAAAGGGTGAGAGCGTTGCCGACACGGCAAAGGTAATTTCCTGCTTTGCGGATATTGCCGTAATGCGACATTTCAAGGAGGGTGCGCCGTTAGTTGCCTCAAACAACTCCTCGATACCCGTTATAAATGCGGGCGACGGAGGACACAACCACCCGACGCAGACTCTTACCGACCTTCTTACGATAAAGCGTGAGAAAGGCAGACTCGACACCTTGACGATCGGTCTTTGCGGCGACCTTAAATTCGGAAGGACCGTACATTCGCTCATTATCGCTCTTTCAAGATATACGGGAATACGCTTTATACTTATCTCCCCAAAGGAGCTAAAGCTTCCCGACTACATCAAAACCGACGTGCTTGACAAGGAGAATATTCCTTACGTCGAGGTTTCCTCGCTTGAAGAAAGCATACCCGAGCTCGACGTGCTCTATATGACGCGTGTGCAAAAGGAGCGTTTCTTTAACGAGCAGGACTATATTCGCTTAAAGGATAGCTACGTATTAACTCCCGAAAAGCTCGACACGGCAAAGGCAGACCTTTGCATTATGCACCCACTGCCCCGTGTAAACGAAATTTCAATTGGAGTTGACAGTGATCCCCGCGCTTGCTACTTTAAGCAGGTGCTTTACGGAAAATACATTCGTATGGCGCTTATAAAAATGTTATTGGAGGCTGCAAAATGACGGTAGATGAGATAAAAAACGGTGTCGTTATCGACCATATAAAGGCAGGTCAAGGAATGGAGATATACCATTTTCTTGAGCTCAACAAGCTTGACTGCACAATTGCTATCATCAAAAACGCATATAGCCCCCGTATGGGAAGAAAGGATATTATTAAGATAGACACCGAGGATATTCCCGACCTCTCGGTTCTCGGATATATCGATTCTGCCCTTACGATAAATATTATAGAGGACGGAAAAACAGTCAAAAAATATCACCCTGAGCTTCCGCTTAAGATAGTTGACATAGTTCCCTGCAAGAATCCCCGTTGCATAACCTCGACCGAGCAGGAGCTTCCCCACGTATTCCGCCTCACCGACAGAGAAAAAGGAACCTACCGCTGCATCTACTGTGATAGCCGCGCTAAATAATTTTTTAAAGGAGAAAACACACATGAATGAAATGAACAAGCTCGGTTACGTTGTTGTAACCGACTATATAGAGGCAAACACGGGCAAGGATCTTTCTGACGAGCTTCAAAAGCTCATTCTTGACAACCCCCACAGAACCATCTATTTTCCCGACGGTGAGTACGTGATCGCAAAGCCTATCTGCACTCCCGCAAATCCCAAGAACGCAGTTCACCTCGTTCTCTCAAACTTTGCCACCATTAAGGCAAGCGACGATTGGAGCGACACCGAGGCTATGATTCGTCTTGGCGCGGCTGAGCCCTACAACGATATCAACCTCAACGGTAGCAACTACGGTATCGAGGGCGGTATTATCGACGGTAACGGCAAGGCAAACGGTATTTCTATCGATAACGGACGTGAAACAAGCGTTCACCACCTTTCAATAAAGCATACTATGATTGGTATTCACGTAAAATGGGGTACCAACAACGGCTCTTCCGATGCCGATATCCACACCGTTAACATCGTAGGCGCAGGCGTACCCGGTACTATCGGCGTTCTCGTTCAGGGACACGATAACACCTTTAGCAATATGCGTATCGCAAGCGTTATGACGGGTATTCGCCTTGAAAGCGGAACGAATATTCTTAATAATATTCACCCTCTCTACATCTTCGAGCCCGCTCTTGAGGGCCACTTTGCCGATAGCGTTGCCTTCTTTGATAGAGGCGGCACAAACTGGTATGATCACTGCTATAGCGATCAGTTCGCTACGGGATTTGAGGTTGCAGGCCGTACCCTCGCATTCTTTAACGAGTGCTTCGTTATGTGGTACACCAAAAAAGGCGGCGTAAATACCGCTATTAAGGCTCAAGGCCCCCTTAACGCTATATTTAAGAACCTTAAGGTCAACTTTATGCCCGGTAACGAGAGCGCCTTCCTCAAGCTCGAAACAGGCGATACCACAGGTAACGGATATATCGAGTCCCCCGTTTTCCAAGAAGAGCTCTGCCAGAATAAGGACTACACACATTACCTCAAGGACTCCGTTATGTGGAGATCTGTAAAGTGATCTTCTAAAATCGCTTTTTTAAATTATTTGCTACCTTTTTTGAAAAAAAGGTAGCGCCAAAAAACTTCCAACGGGAAGTTTTACGGAGTTTTCAAAGCGACCTCGACGATTGTGAGCACAATGTTCGCACTAACTCAAATGGATAAAATTTTGGCCAAGCTTTTTTAAAAGCTTGCGGGTTTGGGCAGAGCCCATAAAAAACAGCGTTTTCTTTTTGATAGCTTTTTCTTTTGCGCTTACGGTGTCAAAAGAAAAAGCGGTTTATGGATTAGATTTTATTACGAATTAGGTCGCTTTTATATGCCACTTTTTTGAAAAAAAGTGGCGCAAAAAACTTCCAACGGGAAGATTTTTGGCGCACATTTTCGCTCGCCGATTGTGAGCACAATGTTCGCACAAACTCGATAGGCTCGCCCTTTGGGAGAGCTGTCAGCGATAGCTGACTGAGAGGGATAAAAAACAATAAAATTTTATATTTCCCCACGTCCGTTTTTCAATGATAGAAACGTGAGGAAAGAAAAAAACAACGTATAATAAGGAGAAAAAACACAATGAATGCAAAGGAACTTGGATATCTTATAGTTACAGATTACATAGAGGCAAACAGCGGAAAGGACGTATCCGACGAGCTTCAGAAGCTCATTCTTGACAATCCGCAGAGAACGATATATTTTCCCGACGGAGTATATCTTATTTCTAAGCCTATATGCACACCCGCAAACCCTGCGCACAGCGTATCGTTGTTACTCTCGTGCTATGCAACGATAAAGGCAACCGAGGATTGGACTGACACCGAGGCGCTCGTACGCCTTGGCGCGGCAGAGCCCTTTAACGATATAAACGCAAACGGAAGCAACTACTATTTTGAGGGCGGAATCCTTGACGGAAGCGGAAAGGCAAACGGAATCTCTATCGATAGCGGAAGAGAGACGGCAATTCGCAAGGTATCTATTAAGAATACCGTTATAGGAATCCACATCAAGTGGGGTGCAAACAGCCGTTCTTCCGACGCAGACGTTCGCGACGTAAACATTGTAGGAACAAACAAGGTAGGCTCTTGGGGCGTTCTTCTTGAGGGACACGACAACACGCTTACCAATATGAGAATAGCAAGCGTTCACAAGGGAATCGTAGCGCATAGCGGCGGTAACCTCTTTAGAAATCTTCATCCCCTTTACATCTACGAGGGCGAGCTTGCAGACGAGGCAAACTACCTCACGAGCGTAGGCTTTGAGGACGAGTGGAACGACAACTTCTACGACATTTGCTACAGTGATAACTTCTGCACAGGCTTTACCATGCAGACAAGCTCGAACAATATCTACAACAATTCCTATATTATGTGGTATTCCTCGGTAGGCGGAGTTGAGGTAGGATTCAAGGTATTCGGTCAGTTCAACTCTATCATTCGTTCGCCCAGAGTAAACTTCCGCCGTCCCACCAAGAACTCGCTTCTCACAGTATCCGAGGAAGGCGGCGCAGGCTTTATCGAGAGCCCGATGACCGACCCCACCATCATTGAGGATAAGCAATACGAGGACTACCTCGTTGGAAAAATAGTTCCCAGAATAACCAAGCACGAGGATTGATGCCTAAAGCCATGAAAAAACTTTTAATATTTGTTTTGGCGCTTGCGCTCTGCTTTTCTTGCTTGGTAGCCTGCAACTCATCGCAAAGCGATGAAACCAACGCAGAGAATACCGATAACACCGATAACACCGAAAGCACCGAAACAAAAAAGCCAAGCACCGAGGAGCTTCCCGAAACGAGTGTGTCAGAGGAAGGCTTTGAATTTGCGCTTGCAGAGGATAAGCGATCCTATATATTCATCGGCACAGGCATCTCTGCCGAGGAGAATATAACGATTCCCGCAAGCCACAACTCTCTGCCCGTATCGGCAATAGGCGAGGGCGCGTTTGAGGGTAGCATAAGCGTTACCGAGGTAACGTTGAGTGCGGGCATAAAGCGCATTGAGAAGAATGCTTTTGCATACTCTCAGAGCATTAAAAAAATAAATATCGCAAACTCGGTAACAACCGTTTCGGAGCGCGCCTTCTACGCCTGCGAGGCGCTTGAAGCCGTAAATTTCGGAATAGGCGTTGAGAGCATCGGCGTTTCTGCATTTGAGGGATGCACGGCTCTTGCAAGTATATCCATTCCCGACAGTGTAAAGTCGATAGGCTCATCGGCGTTTTATAATTGCTCTGCCCTCTCGTCGATATCGCTCGGCAGCAAAATTAACGAGATCGAGCATTCGGCATTTTCGGGCACGGCGTTTGTAAACACAAAATCGAATTTTGAAAACGGAGCGCTCTATTGCGGAGATTATCTTCTTGCGGTAGACCCCGAAAAGTCCGATGCGCTCGAGGTTAAGGACGGAACGGTGCTTATTGCGGATCATGCGGCGGCAAAGGCAAAAATAAGCTCGCTCACTCTTCCTTCTTCCTTAAAATACATAGGAAACAGCGCCTTTTCGGCGTGCAGCGGCGTAAATGAGATCAACGTACCAAACGGAGTTATTTCGATAGGCTCGGGAGCCTTCTCGTCCTGCGACGGGCTTACTGCCATAACGCTTCCCGAAAGCCTTACCTCTATTGAATCTTACGCATTTTATCATTGCTCGTCGCTTCTTGAAATAACCATTCCTAAGGGCGTTACCGAGATTTCCGACCAAGCGTTTAACGAATGCGCTTCGCTTAAGGCAATAAATCTCCCAAACACGCTCACCACAATAGGGACCTACAGCTTTGCTAATTGCTATAGCCTTGTAACCGTAACCTTACCCGATTCGCTCACCGTTATCGGCGAAAGCTCCTTCTACAAATGCTACAACCTTATCAGCGTTAACATTCCAAAGAACGTTACGAAAATAAAGAATTGGGCATTCCAATATTGTTTAAAGCTTGTTGACGTAAAGAACGAATCTTCACTTAATATCGTTCTTGGCGAAACAAGCAACGGCTACGCGGGCTGCTACGCAAAAAGCATTCACTCTGACGATAATAGCATTATAAAGCGTGAAAACGGTTTTATATTCTTTACCGAAAATTCGGTAACCTTCCTCTTGGGCTATGACGGAGATGCAACCTCTCTTACCTTGCCCGAGACCTTAGATGGAAACAGCTATAGAATCTACAGATACGCATTCAGCTTTCGTCCAACTCTCGAGACTCTCTACGTTTCCTCGGGAGTAACCGCTATTCAAAATAACGCATTTGAAGCCTGCTCTGCGTTGACCGATATCACTCTTGCAAAGGGTGTTTCTACCATTAGCAAGAACGCCTTTATTAATTGCTCATCTCTTAAAAAATTAATATTCCTCGGAACCGAATCAGAATATAACTCAATCACAATAACTCAGCCTAACGACGCTCTTATGAACGCCGAAAAGCTTTTTAACAGTTAAAGTGATTTTGAGGTTTTTTTGAGGTTTTTTGAGGTTTTTTGAGGGGGAGAAACTTTCTTAAAAGAAAGATTTCTCCCCCTCACCCCCTTTTCAAAGAACTGAACAGGGAAATATATAAAAATTACATTGTGCGTTCGACGCTTGTGTTATCTATGTTCGCACTACACCCAAGGATAAAATTTTGGTCAAGCTTTTTTAAAAGCTTGCGGGTTTGGGCAGAGCCCATAAAAACAGCGTTTTCTTTTTGTTAGCTTTTTCTTTTGCGCTTACGGTGTCAAAAGAAAAAGCGGTGTATGATTTAGATCTTATTACAAATCATGTCGATTTTAAAAACATAAGGGAGAACCCTCGTCGGGGGTTCTCCCTTATTGTGCGCTTATTTATATTAAAAATTCTAAACAAACCTCGCTCGTGTCATCCTGAGCGGAGAAAATCTCACGGTGTATTATTTTTTATCCCTCTCAGTCAGCTATCGCTGACAGCTCTCCCAAAGGGCGAGCCTTAAAATGCATCATCCCTTGCCGTGGTGGTAGAAAGTAACCAGAGCCTCCCTTTTAAGGGAGGTGGCATTT
>JAZLCC010000186.1:0-2231 GCA_045614065.1 Eubacteriales bacterium
CTTGTGCAATATTATCGGTTACAACGCCATCTCCGTCGTTATAGCCGAATATTACCTTGCTCGTACCTGTTCTATCACAAGTATAACACATTTTTATATTTTTTACAAGAGTTAAGTAATGATTTTTCGGTTTTAATATTATAGTTGATTTATCGGAATTTTTGTGATATAATAAATTTATATGGGCTTTTATTTGGTGAAGCTCTATCTGACTGCTAATTTTGAGGTTTATATGAATAACGTTGATATTCAAAAGAAGAAAAGACAAAAACCAACGGGTATGAAATCGCTCGTTGAATTATATAAGATAGGCAGAGGCCCGTCAAGCTCACATACTATGGGACCTGAGCGCGCTTGCAAGGAGTTTCTTGCACAACATCCGAATGCCGATGCCGTTAAGGTTATGCTTTACGGCTCGCTCGCAAAAACAGGTCAAGGGCACGGTACCGATAGAGTTATTCAAAAAACGGTTTCTCCGCTCCCGTGTGAGGTTGTGTTTGATTTTGAAACAACCGATCTTCCGCATCCCAACACTATGGAGATAATCGAGCTTCAAAACGGTGTTGAGACCGATAGAGTAAAGGTTATGAGCATCGGCGGCGGAAGTATTATGTATGAGAACAAGGCGGTAAACGATACTCCAAACGTATACTCATTGCACACCTTTGGCGATATATCCGAATATTGCAAGAGCAATGGCTTAAGGCTATGGGAATATGCTTTGCAAAATGAAGCCCCCGATTTCCTCTTTTATATGGAAAACGTATGGGAGGTAATGAAGAGCTCTATTCATCAAGGCCTTATGGACGAGGGAATATTACCGGGTGGACTTGAGGTAAAGAAGAAGGCGAAGGCTCTTTATCAAAATCAGCATATAGACGAAAGTGCAGAAACTCGTGAGCATAGAATGGTTTGCTCATTCGCCTTTGCGGTTGGCGAGCAGAACGCATCGGGCGAGCGAGTTGTTACCGCTCCCACCTGCGGAGCCGCAGGCGTGTTGCCCGCAGTTTTGTACTATCAGCAGCAAAAGCACCGCTTTAGCGATAGACAAATAATTGAGGCCTTGATTACCGCAGGAATCGTAGGAAATCTTATTAAGACAAATGCGTCTATTTCGGGCGCAGAGTGCGGATGCCAAGCCGAGATAGGAAGTGCTTGCTCTATGGCGGCTGCGGCACTTGGCGAGCTCTTTATGCTTGATATTGATAAGATAGAATATGCGGCAGAAATTGCAATAGAGCACCATTTGGGTCTTACTTGCGATCCCATCTGCGGACTTGTGCAGATTCCTTGCATAGAGCGCAACGCCGTTGCGGCAATGCGCGCGATCAATGCGGTGAGCCTTGCAAGCTTCTTGTGGGATTCACGCAAAATATCCTTTGATAGCGTAATTCGCACTATGCGTGATACGGGCAGGGACCTTTTGGAATCCTATCGCGAAACGTCCGAGGGCGGACTTGCAAAAATAAGGCTTTAAAATAATACGAGAAATAATATGAAAAAAATCATAGCATCATTATTGCTCTTGGCAATAATTTTCTCGGTGATATATATTCCCGCAGGAGCCGCTGATTTAGGTGAGCATAGCGGATATACCGCAATATCTACGGCGGCGCAATTTAAAAATATATAGGCGTTTCGGGCAGTAACGAGGCAACCTTTATAGATTGCGTAAATAACGGCTCTGTTGAGAATATCTCAACGTCGTCAGACGGTGTTTATGCGGGCGGTATTTTTGCAGTTAAGCAAAAGGCAGATTCGGTTATCAATATGCGAGATTGCAAAAATAACGGGAAAATATACGCTAAAACCGCTTACGGAAGCTATTATGCAATAAGCGTGTATCAAAATATTAATTTTATCAGAACTACTCCCGTATCTACCGTCGAGAAATTTTTGGCGATATCGGGAAATGGCGCTTATAAGCTTGAAAGCGCACTTCTCAGCGGCACGTCAGAAAGAGCGCTCGGCAACATTTTGGCTGTAGTTGCGGGTTGATTTTCCTATTTTGAAATATTTAAAACATAACAATAAAGTATGTAAAAATGCTTGTTGCATATGGTTTTTTGGTTAATTTAAACAAAAAAGGCAGGTGATTTTTGTCGCCTGCCTTTCAAATTGTTCACACAATTTTCTCAATGGTATGGTATAATATTTGTGTATAATTTTGAAAAAGTATATACAGAGGTATTTATGAAAAAAAGAAAATTCTTTAAAGGATTTTATGCGGT
>JAZLCC010000187.1:0-4588 GCA_045614065.1 Eubacteriales bacterium
GGTCTCAACCAAAGCTTCCTCAATTATGCCGTTCTTAACGTTAAGGGAAAGCTTGCATGCTCCCTGCTGGGGTGCACACCAGCCCACACCGTGGGTGTAAGCGGAAATATCGCTTATCTGCTTTGCCTCTACCCATCTGCCCTCTTCGGGAATGGGAGCGGGACCGTGCTTGGGTCCTTTTGCAACGGTACACATTTCCTGAACCTCACGGCTCATTGCATACTCGCACGTATTTTCAATGCTCATGTTTTTATCTCCTTTAAATTTATTTTAAAATTTATATCAGCATTTAACTATTTCGCCGTAAACCTCGCCGAATGCGCAAGCTGCATTAGCCTCATCGGTATCGATATGCATAGCGAGGGCGAACTTATCGCTTACTCTAACAACAACGTCGCCAAAAACGAGAGGACGAGCGGTCTCGAGCTTTACGCAAACGATCTCCTTATCCTGAACGCCAAGCTCCTCTGCATCTGCGGGAGTCATATGGATATGACGCTTTGCCGAAATAACGCCGCACTCAACCTCAACAGATCCGCAAGGACCCTCGATTACGCAAGTGCCGCTGCTAACGATATCACCCGACTCGCGAACGGGAGCAACCACTCCGATAGTACGAGCGTCGGTGAGAGAGAGCTCAACCTGAGTTGCAGGTCTCTCGGGGCCAAGAATACTTGCCTTCAAAGAGCCTTTGGGTCCCTTAACAGTAACCTTCTCCTCACAAGCAAACTGACCGGGCTGACTTAAATCTTTTTTGTTTGTCAACTTGTGTCCTTCGCCAAAAAGGATCGCAAGGTCTGCTGCAGATACGTGTACGTGTCTTGCAGAGGTTTCAATTAAAATTTTCTTTGCCATTTTTAAATGTCCTTTCGTTTTTACAACATTCAATTTATTATATCACATTTTTTTCGACTTGTAAAGATTGAAAGTCAATTTTTCTGCAAATAATATCTAATATATTATGTATATTTTAGTACAAAATAACGAGGATAGTAAAATGAAGCAAAAAAAGAAAATTAATCAAAAAGATACAGACTCGCAAAAGGACGGCGCCGCCACAGTCAACTCAAAGCGTGGCAAAATACACTGCATATCAATTATCGGTCAAATCGAGGGGCACTACCTCGCCACCGACGGTCAAAAAGCCACTAAGTACGAGCATATCATACCCGAGCTTATCTCGGTTGAAGAGGACGATTCCATCCGAGGTCTGCTCGTTATTCTAAATACAATGGGCGGTGATGTCGAGGCAGGTCTTGCAATAGCCGAGCTCATAGCATCTATGAAAAAGCCAACGGTTTCTCTCGTACTCGGCGGCGGACACTCGATAGGCGTTCCCCTCGCCACTGCGGCAAAACGCTCCTTTATCGTTCCCTCGGCAACTATGACTCTCCACCCCGTTCGAATAAACGGTCTTGTCCTCGGCGCGCCCCAAACCTTTAACTATTTTGAGGAAATGCAACGGCGTATAGTAAAATTCATCTGCGCCCACTCCTCTGCCTCGCCCGATGAAATACTCTCTCTTATGATGCGACCCGACGAGCTCGCTACCGATATCGGATCGATAATCGACGGTAATGAAGCAGTCCGCTACGGTATTATCGACTCGATTGGCGGTCTCTCCGACGCCCTCGCCGCGTTTGAAGAATAGATTTTTAAAATATTATAAGGGGGAGAAACCCTTCTTAAAAGAAAGATTTTCTCCCCCTATTTAAAATCAAAGCATTATCTCGTCTGTGCCGCAACTATATCAGCGGATACAGTTATGTTAAAGCGGTCTTTGTTATTAACCAAAGCCTCGCCGAGAATAGTATCCTTTTCTCGAGTCTGATAGTCGTTAGAAGCCGAGTAATTCCACTCCCATTCTACCGAGTACATCCTGTGCACGTCTTCTCCGGGAGCAATACTCTCATCCAAAGCAGTTTTGAGAGCACTCTCGACCGCATTTTCCAATTCAGTAACAGTATCATACTCGTTATTTGCGCCCGTACCCGTCATACCGTAGGTGGTAACAGTTTTGTTTGATGTTTTTTGATCGTATTTACTAAACTTTATAATTATAGGAAAATATTCAAATTTCTCGTTATCCTCATCCACAAGAAGTTTAGAAGAAGCATTGTAGCCATCGCCCAAGGAAAAATCAACACTATCGTCAACTATATCAACAGCGTAGGAAACCTCAGCTTTACCCTCAACCTCAAAGCCAATAAGACTTCCGCTGGTTCCGGGAGCAATTATCTTGTCCTGAGTACCGCCGCTTGCCTGAAAAACGATTACGTTGTCCTTTGTGTAATAAGAAACGAGATCGCTATATGGTTCAATGGCAACACCCCATTTAGCCACACGGGCAGAATCGGAAAAATCCCCACCGGAAGTAACGTATTTCGCAAAAGTACCCGAAATAGTCATGCTTATTATTACCAACAAGCAGATCATTACCAAAAATATAGCAATAATAATTTTAACTGATTTCCTCATATTGAATCCTTCCTTTCAAAAAACCCGATATATGACAATTATATCATATGTTGACAGAAAAAGTCAATAGTTTAGCCTATATTTGTGCCACTCACCCCCATTTTATGCACAATTCAAGGCATTTAACACCACTTGATACACAATCTGCGGCATTCGACACCACTTTATAAAAGCAAGTCTTGACCCCCAGCCGTGCCGATGGCTTTTCGTAATACAATAAAAAAAGCGGCGATGTTTCGCCGCTTTTTTAGTTTTATTATGATTTAACGCCATTTGCCTGAGAAACCTTAGCGGTTAAATTAAGCGTTATATTAAACGCATTAGGCGCTTTCTTCATAGCCTCAGCAAGCTGAGTATCAAGCTCACGGGTTTGGTAATAATACTCAGTCCAAGAACCCGTTCCTCTTTGCTCTACCATACTTGAGCTGGACATAACGTCGATAGTATCAGTGTTATCATAGGGCCAGAACCATTCAACAATAAACATGCTCTTCGTTCCGGCTGCATTACCTTTATTACCGTCACCCATATCATCAAAAGCAATATTCAAAGAAGTTTTAAGAGTCGCTTCCAACGTATCAACGTCATTACATCTCGTGTCATCCGCTGTAAATGATAACTTATACTTTTCTTCCGCACTACCAACACTGGTACCTTTAGGCGCATCGGGGGTGAGTCGAATTACCGAATAAGCAATCTTACTACCGCTAAGGGCGTATTTACTTCCATCCCAATTACATCTGTAAATAGAAATCAATATCGGAAAATAGTCAATAGGGTCTCCGTTTTCATTCAAAATAAGCTTACTCGAAGCCTTGTAGCCATCACCTATATTAATATCATCACATTCGATATCAATATACCACGGAACGTCGGTGCTTTCACTTATTACCTCAAAGCAAGCAAGCGCACCGCGCGTACCGGGAGCAATAAGATTAGAGGAGTTTGCTGCGTTCACTTCAACCTCAACAACACCTTCTTCAGCTTCCGTATCATATTCATTTGCAAGATCACTGTAGGTATTAATGGTAACGCCAAACGGAGTGAATCCAACAGTAGCGGTTCCATCCTTTTGAGTAACGTACTTTGCCAACGTGCCCGAAAGGACACAAGCCGAAAGCATAACAAGAGCGAGCAATATAGCCACAATTCTCGTAATATTCTTATTAACTTTGCGCATATCACTCACTCCTTTCTAAAAAATTATTGTACTTGTTCTATTTTAATATCATATTGAACAACGAATTTAAACCTAGCATCCTCATACGTTGTACCACTGGAAGTAAAGTCGTCTCCCGAATGCTCGGAAATATACGTTGCAACCTCATCAAGCTTATCTTGGGTAAGTAAGGCATCATAGGTAGTATTTGAATATTCATACGGAAAAACAAATCCAAACACAAATGAATTTACTTTTGTTTTCGTACCATTAACATCATTAGTATAAAAAACAAATTCCTCCGTCGGATTAAACGTTTTAGTGATTCCTCCGTAATTTGAGTAAGTTGTTCCGCTCGATCCGTCTATTTTAGATTGAATTCCGATTTTGAATGCATCTCGCATAGTATTTACAGCCATTGATGAATTTTCTTGCCCAACACCTGTACCCTTACAAGCACGCCAGGGTTCTGAAAGATAAATATAATTAAGATTTTCACTGTACGCAACAGGTGTATAGGCTTTAGAGGTTGGATTATAATATCCTGTACCAAAAGTAAGTCCTACGGGCATAAAATACCAAACACCTTCAAGTCCTGCGTTGTTTTCAATTCTCATAGCATCATATTGATTATTGTTCGCGTCAATCCCATATCGCAATCTCATCGCCACGGTAACCATACACTTAACCTCAGGCGTACCCGTGATAGTAAAGCGTACTGCGTCGGAGAAATCGTCGCCGGGCTTCATATTAAGCCCCGAGATAGTAACGGTCGCAGAACCGTCTTCGCCTGTTACAGTTGCAATTTCAGCCAAATCATCTCTAACGTCCGCCGTAATCGTAACCCCCCACTTCTTGAAGGCAACAGTACCTCCCGCAGTGTCAGTCGTCACGTATTTCGAAAAAACACTCGATACAAGACATGAGGAAATAAGCGTCAAGCAAAGAAGC
>JAZLCC010000188.1:0-3512 GCA_045614065.1 Eubacteriales bacterium
TGGATAAAGAAGGATCTTACCAACGAGGAAGCGCAGAAGTTTACTCAGGAAGTTCTCAACCATATGAGAGAGAAGCTTTCGGATTACCAGGAAAAGTACGAGGATCTCTACAACCTCGAGGCAACTCCCGCAGAATCTACCTCTTACCGTCTTGCAAAGCACGACATAAAGAGATTCCCCGATATCATCACTGCTTCAGAGAAAGGCAACACGCCATACTACACGAACTCCTCGCATCTTCCCGTTGGATACACATCCGACATATTCGATGCGCTTGATATTCAGGATAATCTCCAGACCCTTTACACGTCGGGTACCGTATTCCACGCATTTATGGGTGAGAAGCTTCCCGATTGGAAGTCGGCGGCAAATCTTGTTCGCAAGATTGCAGAAAATTACAGACTTCCCTACTATTCGATCTCCCCGACCTACTCTGTATGTAAATCGCACGGATATATCGCAGGCGAGAAATTCACTTGTCCCTTCTGCGGTGAAAAAACCGAGGTTTACAGCCGTATAACAGGATACTACCGCCCCGTTCAAAACTGGAACGACGGTAAGGCTGAGGAATATAAGCATAGAAAGCTATACAACATTGCAGAATCGATGACAAGTCGTAACTTCGTTGCACACGAGCAGGTTGGTGCCGCAGACACGTGTGTTGAGTGCGATAACGCAAAAGTAGTGCTCTTTGCAACAACGACATGTCCCAACTGCAAGATGGCAGAAAAGTTCCTTAACGATGCGGGCGTAGCTTACGAGAAGGTATATGCCGATCAGAATCCTGAGCTTGCAAAGCAATTCGAGATCAAGCAGGCTCCCACTCTCGTGCTTATCAACGGAGATAACGTTGATAAGGTAATGAACGTTTCCAACATTCGCAAGTTTGCTGAATCGTTCAAAAAATAAACTCTCTGCTCACTAAACGCATTGGCGGGCATTTGGAAATCGTTTTTTCGGTAAACAAATGCCCGTCGGATTTTTTATTTTTTACAATCGAAAGGCAAAGAAAATGAAAGATATTATCATTATCGGCGCAGGCCCTGCGGGAATGACCGCCGCACTTTATGCCCTCCGCGCCGACAAAACTGTTCTTCTCCTTGAGAAGGAAAATTTCGGGGGACAAATAACCTTTTCGCCGAGACTTGAAAATTACCCTTCCATAATGGAGATAAGCGGTAGCGAGTTTGCAAATCAGCTTCTTGAGCAGGTAATGGCTCATGGAGCAGAAATAGAGCTTGCCGAGGCAACCGAAATCAAGGATATGGGAGACCACAAGGTTGTTTGCACCGAATACGGCGATTTCGAGGGAAAAACGGTAATTATAGCAACGGGCTCTAAGCACCGCCATTTAGGACTTGACGGCGAGGAAGAACTTATCGGCTCGGGAATTTCATTTTGCGCAGTATGCGACGGATCTTTCTTCGCAGACAAGAGCGTCGCAGTTATCGGTGGCGGAAACACCGCACTTCAAGAGGCGGTCATGCTCAGCGACATCTGCAAAAAGGTAACCATTATTCAAAATCTTTCCTTTATGACGGGAGAAAAGCGACTTCTTGCTATTCTTGAAAAGAAGCCGAACGTTGATATGATATTCGATACCGTTTTGACGGGGCTTGAATCAAGCAACGGCGAGCTTTGCGCCATAAATATGAAGAACACCAAAACCGATGATGAGAGCAGATTTGAGCTTGACGGAATGTTTGTTGCTATCGGTCAAGCGCCCGAAAATCAAGCCTTCCAAAGCATTAGCGCTCTTGATAATTACGGTTATATAATTTCCGACGAAAACTGTCTTACCGACACAGAGGGAGTCTTTGTTGCAGGCGACTGCCGTACAAAGAAAATACGTCAGGTAACCACAGCATCCGCCGACGGCGCAATTGCAGCTCTTGCGGCTTGCCGTTACATCGACGGGCTTTTGGCAAAATAAGAAAAATTAAGCAAAATATTTTATAAAAGCTATTGAAAAAAGCTTCGATGTGTATTAGAATATAAGGGTAATTATTTGTTTTAGGAGCTAAGGATGACAAGCATCGGTTTTGATAACGAAAAATACATAAAATTGCAATCTCAAAGAATTCAAGAAAGAATTTCAAACTTTGGCGGCAAGCTCTATTTGGAGTTTGGCGGAAAGCTTTTTGACGACTATCACGCATCGCGCGTGCTTCCGGGATTCTGTCCCGACAGTAAGATCAAAATGCTTTTGAATATGAAGGATGACGCAGAGGTCATCGTTACGGTTTCGGCAAGCTCGATAGAACAAAACAAAATTCGAGGCGACCTTGGCATAACCTACGATATGGACACTCTTCGTCTTATCGATGCTTTTAACGAAATAGGAATTGCCGTTGGCGGCGTTGTTATAACGCAATATATGAATCAGCCCTCGGTTGATGCCTTTATCAAGCGCCTTAACAACCTTGGAATAAAAGTGTACAAGCACTACCCCATTGACGGTTATCCAACGAATATTCGGAAAATCGTTAGTGATAACGGTTACGGCAAAAACGAATACGTTGAAACCTCGCACTCGCTTATCGTGGTTACGGCTCCCGGTCCGGGTAGCGGTAAGATGGCAACCTGCCTTTCTCAGCTCTACCACGACAACAAGCGTGGAATCAAGGCGGGATATGCAAAGTTTGAGACCTTCCCTATATGGAATCTTCCATTGCGCCACCCTGTTAATATGGCTTACGAGGCGGCTACCATAGACCTCAATGACGTAAACATGTTAGACCCGTTCTATCTTGAGGCTACGGGACGCACTGCGGTAAATTACAACAGAGATATAGAGATATTCCCCGTTCTTCGTGCTATTTTTGAGAAGATATACGGCGAGTGCCCTTATAAATCCCCCACCGACATGGGAGTTAATATGGCAGGCTTCTGCATCACCGATGATGAAGCGGTCTGCAATGCGGCAAAGATGGAGATAGTTCGCCGTTATTACGACACTCTTTGCAGAAAGCGTAACGGAATTGCCGATGCAGAAGAGGTATACAAGGCAGAGCTTATTATGAATCAGGTGAACATAGACAGCTCCTTTAGGAAGGTAGTTGCTCCCGCACTTGAAAAAGCCGAGCTTACAGGCGAGCCTGCGGCGGCTATAGAGCTTGCCGACGGAACTATCGTTACGGGAAAGACCTCAAATCTTATGGGGCCCTCTGCGGCTTGCATATTAAACGCTCTCAAGCGCCTTGGCGATATTGATGACGATTATCTGCTTTTGCCCATTGAGGTAATTGAGCCTATACAAAGACTTAAAACAGAAAATCTTGGAAACCACAACCCAAGACTTCACGCAGATGAAATACTTATTGCACTTGCAATATCGGCAAACACCTGCGAATTATCCGCAAAGGCTATGGCACAGCTTCCAAAGCTCAGAGGATGTCAGGCACACCTTAGCGTTATCGGCGCAAACGTGGACCGCGCAGTATTCCGCAAGCTTGGAATGAATCTTACCACCGAGCCGGTATATGCAACAAAAAAGCTTTATCATAAGTAAA
>JAZLCC010000189.1:0-9785 GCA_045614065.1 Eubacteriales bacterium
GGTATTGCGGGCAACAGAACCGAAGCAGGCGTATTCAACGGCAGTGAATTCGTAGCAGGCGGCGATACCGGTGTTCGTGCCGTTGGTGTATCCTCCGGCTTGAGCCCCCGTCAGTTGGCATACCGTAACGCAAAGTATGCGGCTTCTACAAACGCTTCCTTGGCAACTAACGCTGCGGCAAGCTCCTTGAACACTAACGGTGCAGTTCTTGGAAGCATCGTTATCAAGAAGGCTACCGAGGAAGGCGCTACCTACACTCAGGCGGAGATCGATTCCTTGCAGGCTATCGTTGACGATTTGGCAGGTACCAACGGTATATTGAACTACATCGAGGACGCTTACAAGCAGATGATCATTGCATACGCAGCAAGTGCTGAGCTTGATAGAATTGCCGGTGCTGATGTTACTCTTGCAGATGGAATTTATTCCACGGTTAAGGCAAAGATCGAAGACGGAACCTTGACTCTTGACGCTATAGCCGCTGAAGATGCTATTACCGTTGAGGTTGGTGGAGAACCCTATTCCTTTAATATGGAAGGCTCTCCCATCTTGCCCGCTATTGACGCTTTGGCTATTACTAAGAGCAACGTAGCTGCAGCACAGACCGCTTTGGATACTTTGGCTGCTAAGGGTAAGACCGAATACGAGTGGGGTGATATCAGCGACGTATTGAAATACTTGATCGTTACTGAAAATGTAACCGTAAACGGAATGACCGCAAATGAGATCAATGCCAATATGTCCGGATTTGCTAACAAGGTTTTGTCCGAGGGTATCAACATTCAGTTGAATCCCGGCGCAGGCGTTTACGCAGAGATCGCTGATCAGTGCGGTAACTATAGCGCAGCCGTTACTATGACGAACGTAAAGGTTAATGGTATGACCTTTGACTCTTTAACTGCTAATATGGCAACTAAGAGCACTGTTTCTCCCGCATATTTGATTGGTGCTCAGCAGGCAGTTGCTGGTGCAGGTGAGCCCTCCGGTGCTACCAATTCCGCAATGCCTATGACCGAGTTCTACGGTTATATTATTGACTTGGTATTCCGTACCAATGCTGCAAACTCCGATTTGTTGTTGCAGACCGAGGCAGCTGACCGTATCTATGATGATAACTCTAACGAGTTGACTCAGGGTGGCGGTAGCTCGATGACCTTTAAGGCTGCAAGTACAGGCTTTACCACCGCTCAGGTTGAGGGCTTGATGGAGGCTATTCGCATAGTATTCTTTGATACCGACTCTCGCGAGATTTTGGGTTACGCGAAGCTCGATATGGCGAATAGAACCGTAGGTGCTGATGGCGTAACCGCAAAGATGTATTTGTATAAGACTCTTACTGAGTATACCTATACTTATACTCCCGATGGGGCAGCGGAAGCTGTTACCGAGACCTACTTCGTTGAGAAGTCTTCCGACGGCTCTTTCGCATACTATTCTAATGTAACCATGGCAAACGACGTAACCTCTGCAGTAGCTGAAAAGTTTGCAGATGCTGCTAATGCTGTACCTGCTGACTTCAAGAAGATCGGTACAGTAGACGTTGCTATGACCGAAAAGGATGCCGTTATCACCGCTATGGCACAGAATCAGGAAGTTAAGATCTCCACTCTCGTATACTTGGATGGTGAGGATCTTGAAAATAAGGACGTTGCAACCGGAAGCCAGTCTGTTACCGGTAAGATGAACCTCCAGTTCTCGAGCAGCGCAGACTTGACTCCTATGGAGTACGGTGATCTCCACATTTCCGGAGACGCAACCGACGCTCCTAACACCTAATTTTCTATAAGGAATATAAATTTTTTAAACTATATGATTTCTCCCATGGATTTTTATCTATGGGAGAAATCCCAAGTTAATCCCGAAGAAAGGAGTTCCTTGTGAAAAACATAGACAAAACCAAAAAACACACGCGAAAAAGAGGACGTTTAATGCTGTACGGATATGCAGTTGTGCTTCTTTTGGTTTTAGCGACGGTATCGACCTATGCATGGTTTTCATTGACGGCAACTCCGCGTGTTAGTAACCTTAATATTTACGTTAACTCCTCTCCCGGATTGACTATCTCCGTAGATCCCGAGAGAGACGGCTGGACGGAGCAGATCTCTTACGACGAGCTTTTTGCGGAAAATTACAGCTTGAGACCCGCAACGTGGTCGGAGAAGGATCAAATGTTCTACGGAGCACATTATTCCATTGACGGAAAGTTAAAAAATCAATGGGAGCCTTTAGCGGATAGCCGCTATTACAATAACACTACACGAGAAAATTATTATTGCGTAGGAAGCTTCTACGCACGCGCAGGCTCTGAAATTCAGGTATCGCTTGCACCCGCGCTTGCAGTTGACGAAGGCTTTGGCGCGTCGGGCACATATTTGATGGGAGCACCTGTTTGGAATGAAACAAATATTCTTCATGACAATCAGGGTAAGGGCGCAGAAAACGCAATTCGAATCGGAATCAAGGTCATTCGTATGAATGAGGACTTGACTCCGAAGAACGAAGCGTCGGAATTTTTTATCTATGAGCCAAATGCTTATGCTCATATTGACGGCTCGGCGGAATACGTTGAGACGCCAAGCATCGACGGAACAGATACGTTGATACCCAAGGATAGAATAATAATGCAAGGCGCTTCAACTTGGTCGGAGACAGACCCCGTTCAAAGGGACGTTCTGGTCTACGATATGGGAAAATTCAATAGCTCCTCGCTTTTGTTTGAGATGGAGGCGGGAGAGGTAGTTCAGCTTCAAGTCTTTATTTGGCTTGAAGGTCAGGACGTTGATTGTACTAATGCAATTGCCGATGCGCAGATAGTTGCAAATCTCCAATTCGGAGTAGATGCTATCGGTGGTTCGGGACTCGTTCCTATTCCCAAGCAATAAAAGCAAATTTAACGTTGAAATTTTGCATTCATTAAGAATGGATGCTTAATATATAAAATAATACCGTCATCATAGACGATGGGAGGAAAATATGAAAAAGAACAAAGCCAATATGGAAGAAACCACAAAGGCAGAGCTCACTAAAAAAGAAAAGGAAACATTGACGTCCGAATCGAAAGAGGAGGAAGCGCCCGTTAGCCAAAAGAAAAAAGCGGGTAAGGTAGTTAATATTATAGTTAACGTAGTGTTGGTGCTCGCAATCGTGTTTGCGGTAGTTTGCACCTACGTATCATTCGTTACCACGTCAGGCAACGGCGTTCCGAGTATTTTTGGATTGCGCTTGCTCTCAATACAGACGCCATCTATGAAGCCTACCATCAATGACGGTGATTTGGCTATAGCTACGTCGGTAAAGCCCGAGGATCTCAGACCGGGTGATATTATTACCTATTGGACCGTTATAAACGGCGAACGCGTATTGAATACTCACCGTATTGAGAATATTTACGACGGCGGCGGATTTTTGATATTCGAGACCAAGGGTGATGCTAACACCTTGGTGGATACCTTGACGGTTCACGAAAAGGAGATCGTCGGAAAGTATCAGTTCCGCATTCCCGGCTTGGGTAAGGTGTTTGACTACCTTCAGACAGAAGTAGGATTCTTTATAGTTGTAGTAATTCCCGTATTCGCATTCTTTATCTATCATTTGGTACAGTTCTTCCGTGCACTCTTTGAGTATCAAAACGTAAAGAACCGCATCAAGTTTGAGCAGGAAAGAGACGAGGCTGATGCAGTTGCGGCAAAGGAAAGCGAGGAATTGACAAAGCAGAAGGAGCGTGCTGCCTTGGAAGAGGAGATACGCGCTCAGCTACGCGCCGAGATGTTGGCAGAGATGGCTGCTAAGGGAGAGCTTCCCAACGCAGGCTCTGCGGATAATTCGAACGATACAAGCGATAACGCTTAAAGCACGGTGCAACGTAAAAGATAATGTTGGATAACTTTTTTGAGTATTTCTTTCAGGATATAGGGAACATATTTTCAACCTTCTTTGAGCTGATCGTTGCAATATTTGATTTTGCTTTCAGATTCGAGATGATTCGCGATCATTCTAAGGAGTTTACTTTTTGGGAATGGGCACTTACTATTTTGGTAAACATCATTTTGATAGCTATTATCGTTTTGATGTTATACGGAATTTACCGTTTGATCAGGAAAATTTTCCACATAGATATTGGTGGCAAAAAGTATAGAGAGCTCGAAAAAAAGGTTCGCTCGTTGCAACGCGATCTTCTTCGTGCAAACTATGAGAAGGACAGGCTTCTTGCTATGAAGGTAGCGGAGCTCGGCGGTGATGGAACCCCTGCCTCTCAGCTTAATATGAACGATGAAGATGATCCCAATGCTGAAAATGCAGAAAACGGTGAAAACGCAGATGATACAACTCTGCTTAATCAGAATAGAAACCGCTTCGAAGGACCTTGTATCGATCCCGCCGAGAGCCGTTTCTTCCGTTTGACGTCGGTTGATAACTACTATAAGACCGAGTACGTAGCACCCGCCTATGATGGTGGAATTGAATTGGAGGAGTTCTGCGAGCGCTTCAGAGCCTACGCCGCTTCTCAGTTGAAGCTCTATTATAATATAGACATAATTCGATATTTCGTAGCCTCGCTCGGAACTGCAAGAATTATCATTTTGCAGGGTATTTCGGGTACCGGTAAAACGAGTTTGCCTTACGCATTCGGTAAATTTGTTCAAAAGGATACCACGGTGGTTTCGGTTCAGCCTTCTTGGCGTGAGCGTACCGAGCTTTACGGATATTATAACGAATTTACCAAAAAGTACGCAGAAACAGACTTTTTGCGCTCGATATACGAGGGTAACTATTACCGTGATCCCCACTTGGTGATCCTCGACGAGATGAACATCGCGAGAGTTGAGTATTACTTTGCGGAAATGCTCTCTATCTTGGAAATGCCCCGTCAGGAGGAGTGGAAGATAGATATCGTTTCGGCGGTATGGGATAATGACCCTTGCTTGATAGAGGGCGGCTCGGTAAGCATTCCGAACAACATCTGGTTCGTCGGAACTATTAACAACGACGACTCTACGTTTGCCGTTGCGGATAAGGTATACGACCGTGCTATTCCGATTGACTTGGATAGCAGAGCAGAGGTGTTCGAGTGTGAGTCGGTGGATCCTGTTTACGTTTCCACAGACCATATAAACCGTCTCTTTGCAGAAGCTAAGGCAACCTACATAATCTCGCAGGAGATGTTGGAGAAGCTTGAGGTCTTGAACGCATACGTAATCAAGAACTTCCGCTTGGCGTTCGGTAACCGTGTTATGAAGCAGATAAGAGATTTCGTTTCTTGCTTTATTGCTTGCGGAGGAACCGAGATAGAAGCGGTAGACTTTATCGTAGCAAAGAAAGTATTTAGAAAATTTGAGTCCTTGAGCATAGGCTTTATGAAGGACGAATTAACAAAGCTCAGTACCTTCCTTGATCGTACGTTCGGTAAGAATATGATGCCGATATGTAAGGAATATATTGAGCGCTTGAAGAAAACACAGTAATCGCTTATATTGCAATATAATTTGTGGTATAATGCGTAAAATTTCGCAAGAGAGGAGGAGCTGTCATGGATAAGAAATCGACTAAAAAGGGCGTATCTCAATCTGAAACGACTAATAAAGAGCTTGAGATCATCGATCCTGTCTATCAAAAGTACGTCAAGGGCGTTATTCGCACCTTGGGAACAACTGATTTTTACGATTTTTTCATGAGCTCCATCGCTTGCGCGGAAAATGAATTTCAGTTTTCCAATCGACGCCTTGAAAAATTCGTTGACACCGAATGGATAGACGCTATTGAGGATTCACTTCAGGGCTTTCAAAACGTTATGTCTGCTCCGAGAAACGTTATCAAGGAGGATGAGCTTATAGTAAACGTCGCAAACGCAAGAAAGGCGGGTAGCGACGTTGTTCGTCATTTGGCTACACATGCTCAGCTTGTTGAAAACTATAACGAGGAGACAAACGAGGTTCGCCCCGAGCGATTGATGCAGAAATACCGTGAGGATACTATCGGTACTTATGAGAATCGTTTGGTGTTTACAACCTTGGATAAGGCATATCACTTTGTAAGGGTGCGCCACGATGCACTTTTTCAGGCGATGGGCGATGAATTCGGCGCAAAGTTAAAGCTTCAATCAAATATGTACAGTGCGACCGAGGTTATGCACATGGATATGTTTTTGCATATCAAGGATGCAGAGGGAGCGCTTGAAATCGATGAAAAGAACCGCGACGTGTTTGACCGCATTTCGCGGTTGTATCGCATTCTTTCGATGCATATGAATTCGCATTTTGCACAGCAAATGTCGCGTATCCCCAAGGTTTCGGGTAGCATAATGAAAACAAACGTTTTAAAGAAGAACCCGAACTACCGCGCAGTTATGAAGCTTTGGGATTTCTTATCCCGTTACGATGACGTCGGTTATACAATAAAGGTCATAGAGCAGAATCCCGTTATAAGCGAGGATTTTGAACGTGATATATATCACAACATTTTGTTTAATTATTTGGTTTTAAAGGGACACTTGGAGCGTGATAAGGATAGAATGCTCCCAACACCTCTCAAGGAGAAAAAGCGTCGCTTAAAGCCGAAATTTATTAAGCAGATAATTGAAGAGCTAACAGAGGATTACGACCTTCCCGACGTTGAGATACGCAAGGTCCTCATCGAAGAATTGACTAAGGAACAGTTGATGAAGGAGGAGGAAGCCGAGCGCCTCAGATTAGTTGAGGAGCAGGAAAAGCGTAAGCAGGAAGAGGAAGAGAGAATCCGCCTTGAAAAAGAGGCAGAGGCAGAGCGTCTGCGCTTGGAAAAGGAAGCGGCAGAGGAACGTCGCCGTCAGCAGAAGGAAATTTTGGCGGCTCAGCAAATGGTCGAGCGAATGGAGCGCGAGCAAGAGATACGCCGTCGAAGCGGATTGTTCAAAAAGGAAACGGAGCGCTTCTTCAAAAACCTTTCCGAACGCCTTGAAATGCGTATGGAGGCAGAGGCTCGAGAGGAGCTCGAGGAACAGGATTTTGCCGACGCTGTCTTGGTTATGGAAGAGATGGAGCGCATAAAAGCCGAGGAGATTGCACGTTTGCGTCTCCGCAAGCAAGAGGAAAAGGAGCGCTTACAGCGTGAAGCGTTGCTTGAGCAGGAGCGTCTTGAGCGTGAGCTTGCAGAGGAAGCAGAGCGCAACCGTATTCAGGCAGAGCTTGATCAAATCAAGCAATACGAGCAGGATATGGTAACTATGGCTCCCTTCTTTAAAATGCTTGATAAGTTCGAAAATGATCTTTCGGATAGATTGCAAAATCGTGCTTCTGCAGAGGATGCTTGGAAAGCGTTGTTTAAAAATAGAAAGACGAACTAAAGCACGTGCTAATTGGCACGGTATTCGATAAATGAATCGTTTGGAGAGCATTAAATGAAGAAAAACGGTCGAAAATTGATTGCCGCCGCAACAATGGTGGCAGTGCTGTTCGTGATGGTGGTTACAGTATCGTATGCTTGGATGACTATATCACAAGCGCCTGAAGCAAATGGAATAAGTATTTCCTTGGGTGGCGGCAACGGTATTTTAATAGCGCCTGATCAAACAGAAATTGCAAATGGAAATATCTATCATTATCCCGGAGTCTTTGATGCCACTGTAAACTTTAATCAGCATGAGCAATATGATTATTTAAACGCAATGGCTCCACTAACACCGGTCTCTACGGCGGACGGACTTCATTGGTATATACCAACGTATTATTCCGCAAACGATGCCGCTGTTATTGACGGAATGGCTATAGCGGGGCAGTTGAAGCCTTTTAATGAGTTTAATATGGACTCACAGCTTGCGCACGCAAATCTTACCGACGTAAATTCGGCAAAGCAAGGGAATTATGCTTATCTTGATTTTTGGGTGGTTTCTCCCGCCGCAGATTATGAATTGCGCATAGCAAGAGGAGATGAGAACGAGGGTAGCTTTTTAATAGAGCTTATGCAACCCTCTGAGGATGGTGAAAATTCCTTCACCGCATCCTCGGGTGATATTGCTGCTTCGGCAAGAGTGGGATTTTTGGTAGATCAAAACAGAATTTTGGATGATACTATAATGTACTATACCGCAAGCGGAAATCGCCCTGCGGAATATACATATCTTCGTGGCTCATATCACGAAATGGGAGAGCCAATGAAGTATTCTTCCGAATATAATTTTACTATATACGAGCCTAACGGTGATCTTCATCCAAACGGTGTTAACGGTACCTACGTTGAAACTAAGCCTATCGGCTACGATAACGGAAATTCTGTTTTGGCAGACGTTAGCGACCGCTTGACGGTTCAGTTAACAAATGCTTGGAATGAAAGTCAGTACGGTTATTTTTATGAAAGATACACTCAAGGACAAAGCTTGTCCGAGTGTGTAAATAAAGGAGCTTTTATTGCGAACACCTCTGCGCTTTACAGTGGAATGACTAACGGCGTAGTATCAACCGAGTCGATGGCGGCTATTGAGCGTGCCGGCGCTACCGTTGATACCTGTATCGCTCAGTTAGAGAAAAACGTTCCCCAACGGATCCGAATGTTTGTTTGGATAGAGGGTCAGGACGTTGATTGCATTGGCAGTAAAGGGGATATTTCCTTTACTATGGGGGTTGAATTTGCAGGAAGCCAAATAGGTACAGATGGAAAATCAAAACAAAAAGATTCGTAATAAATTGATATCCGGTGGCGTAACAGTTATATTAATATTGTCAATATGCGTGTGTCTTTTTGCCTTTGTACAGGTAGTCAATAAAGGTTACGTATCATTCTTTGGATATAGCTTTTTTAAGGTTACGACAGGGAGTATGGAGCCGACCATTTCGGTTGGTGCGTTGATCTTAACACAGGACGTAGAGATCGACACAATAGAAATTGATGATGTGGTAAGCTTTTTCTCAAAGGAAGCTTATCTTAATGGAAAAATTATCACTCACCGAGTTGTTGAAAAGGAAGTAAGCGGAACGGGACAGGTCTTGCTTACTACACGAGGTGATGCTAATTCTTCAACCGACATTCATAGAGTTGACGAGAATAACTTGATCGGAAAGGTTGTATGGATCTCGGGAGAGGGCAATATTTTTGCTAAAATGATCAATTTTCTTTTCGGCAGAGCAGGATTCTTTACTTGTATTGTTTTGCCTGCTGTTTTGATATGCGTTTTCATCTTTAGGAGAAGCATGGCAGTTATCTTAAAGGATATGAAGCGCTTGAAGAACGAGTTGGAAGAAATAGAATCAAATGAGGCAAATGAGGAAAACGGGTCGAATAACGATAGCGCAATAGACGAATCCCTTTCGGAGTCGGACGCAAGGCCGAGGCTTACCGATGAGGAGTACGAGGAAATGCGCAAACGCATTTACGAGGAATTAACTGAGGAGTTAAATCAGGGGTATGACCGAGAACAATCGAAAAAACAATAACTCTCGGCAAGACCGCGAAAATGCGCTGAGAGATTTGCGAAAAAAAATAATATTAAGAGCATTTTTCAGCGTAGTTACGCTTTTGTTGACCGCAGTGTTGATTTTTTCGTTGACGGCGGCGTGGTATACTAACGTTGCTGATGCGGGCGGACTTACTTTTGTCGCCAAGGAATGGGATTTTGACGGTAGCATCATTATTCAGAACGAGGCTATTTCAATGTCTCCCGGAGATAGCGGTGTGATATTTATGCAGATATCCAATAATGGAACGGAGAATGCATCTGCCGCCGTTACCGTTTCCAAGGCAAATTTAAGCGAGCCTATGAAAAAGAGACTCTATTTTTACGTAGACACTCCGTTTTACCGTAATGCGGAACGAATGGA
>JAZLCC010000190.1:0-4080 GCA_045614065.1 Eubacteriales bacterium
AGAGTTTCTGCGTAGTTAACGAGAGCGCACTCGGTAGGCTCGCCGGTAGCGGTGCCTGCCTCAACGTCGAATTCTGCATCGGAGCAGAGCGACATAGCGTTTGCAAGGAGACCCTCGTCGTCGCCGTAGTGGTCAACAACGGTCATCTTGTTCTGTGTAAGGGTACCGGTCTTATCGGAGCAGATTATCTGCGTGCATCCGAGAGTTTCAACTGCGGTAAGCTTACGGATAATAGCGTTACGCTTGGACATATTGGTAACGCCTATCGAAAGAACGATAGTAACAACGGTTGCACGTCCCTCGGGGATAGCCGCAACTGCAAGCGAGATAGCCACCATAAAGGAAGAGAGTATGGGGTCGAATGCGTTTGTATAGTTGGCCGTGATATATCCGCTTCCAAGCTGTACGCCGAATATAACAACACAAATTCCTATAACAAGGAAGGTGAGTATCTTACTAAGCTGTGCAAGCTTTATCTGCAAAGGAGTTTTTCCTTCCTCTGCCTGAGCAAGAGCGTCTGCTATCTTACCCATTTCGGTATCCATACCTGTGCCCGTGATAACTGCCTTACCACGTCCGTAAACTACGGTAGAGCCCATAAATACCATGTTCTTGCGGTCGCCAAGAGCAACGTCGCCGTTTTCACCAACGGTAAGAACGTCAACCTTCTTGTCAACGGGAACCGACTCACCTGTAAGCGCCGCTTCTTCTATCTTCATAGAAGCACATTCAATGATTCGAGCGTCTGCGGGAACCGCATCGCCTGCTTCAAGAATGATAACGTCGCCAACTACAAGGTCTTCACTCGCAATGGAAATCTGCTTTCCGTCACGGAGAACCTTGGACTGTGCCTTGGACATTTCCTGCAATGCTTCGATTGCTTTTTCTGCTTTGCTTTCCTGAAGAACGCCGAGTATTGCGTTGATAAGAACAACGGCAAGAATGATTATAACGTCGGACGGGAACTCGAAGTGGTTGTTGTGAATGCCCTCGTAGATCTCAACGCCTGCGGAAATTGCTGCCGCAACCAACAAAATGATGGTCATAGGCTCGGCAAGCTGCTTAAAGAAGCGAACTATAAGAGGCTCTTTTTTGCCTTCGACGAGCTTGTTTTTGCCGTTATTAGCAAGTCTCTTTGCTGCTTCTTCGGTTGTAAGACCCTCTTTTTGAGAGCTTACGTGCTCAAAAACTTTTGATTCGTTTTCGCAGTAAAATTTCATTTTTTCCTCCATAAATTTTTTCGAGTAGCCGCAAATAAAAACGAGGCTTATCTACCTTTTAGTGCAGATAAGTCTCGTCAATTAAGATAAGGCCAGAATCGTGATGTTGACCTTATCACATATAAGCTATGCAGACTACTCCCTTAGTACGTAGACCATTATATCACAGTTGTATAAATTTTGCAATAGCTTTTTGTAAAAATAATACAAGCAATTGTTTATAAATAATAAGCGGCTTAAAATACGCCTGAATTACCGTTCGTTTAGCGTCCTTCGAATTTCCCTCCAATAGGGCATATATCGGTCCATAAAATCTGAAAAATCCTTGCCGTGGTTAGGAACCTTAAGGTGTGTAAGCTCGTGGAGAATAACGTATTCTATGCATTCGTCGCTCTTGCGGCAGAGCTCGAAATTCAGCCATATTTTTTTGGTGCGAGTGTTGCAGGTGCCCCAACGTGTCTTCATTTTTTTAAGCTGGAAGGATGATGATTTAAGACCCGTAATATTCTCCCATTTTTCAAGAATTGGAGCGATCTTTTCATTGAGAGAGGCTCGCAAGGCTTTCTCAATTATTTTCTCACGCTCGTTCTTCGTGCTACTCGGTTTGCAAATTAAGGTAGCCTTACCGAGGCAAAAGAAAAAGTCGCTTTTCTTGCCCTCAACAATTTCCAAAGCGTAGGACTTGCCAAATATCGTGAGAATATCGCCGCTCGAGTAGGTAATCTCGGGCTTTTTGGGCTCTGCATCTATTTTTTCTCGTTGCTTTAATATCCATTCCGCACGGGATTCGACAAATTCGGTAATTCGCTTTTCGGATAAAGTCTTTGGGGCGGTTATGCGCACCTTGCCGTCGGGGCGGAGAACGTAAAGATGCATATTTTTAATGCTTTTTCGTATAAGCTCTATCTCAATTCCCGATACTGTGATGTACATATCCTTGCCTCCTTGCCTTCGCTTTTTATAATTATATCATATAAGAGCTGTAAAATCAATAAAGCGTTATTGAAAAATGCTGTGAATTATGCTATAATGGGTATAATAAAGAAAATTTTGAAAGGGGGCGCTCGAATTGAAAATCACCGATATTTCGAATAGCGTGTATTGCGAGGAATGCGAGCGCGCTCAAAAGGAAAGCCTTGATATAAAGGACGTTGAGGTAACCGAGATAACCTTGCCAAGCGAGCTTGCTTCGAGTCTTCAAAAAATAAGAGTCTTTGAGGCTGATACCTTGGTTGGAGCGCTAAGAGCTCCAAGACAGCTTGGTATTTGTTTAAAACGCAAATTTTACCATATTCCCGCAGTTTACATTGAGGAATACGCAATACCCAAATATATCGCCCTCTACCAATCGCAGAAAATGTTTGGCGACGAGGTTTCGGGCATAAAATATTACGGCGAGGTCAAAAAATGCACGCCGATGCGCCGTAGTAAAATTCGTGAGATACCCAAAAATTCCAACGAGCTCTATTATAAGTTCAAAATCAAAAAATGGAAGAGACTTGATAATGCCGTTGAGTCAAAGGAGCTTGGCTTTGTTAGACTTTTTACAAATCTTTTTCTGTTGCAAAACGTAAAAGAGGTCTCTGCTCTGACTATTACCGAGGGCGAGGATTTTAAGCTTTATAAGCTTTTATCGCTTGCCAATGAGGCGCTTTTTAGCGAAAGCGCTATTGCACGCTTTTGCTTTGACGGATTTGACGTTGTGTTTACAAGGGACGTTATTTATCTCTGCAACGATGGAAAAATAGCAGAGCGCTATTGGCGTTCAAGTCTTGATGCAACTCCAAGTCTTGTTCTACGGAAGATAAAAAAGGATATTGAGCTTTATACCGATAAATTCAGAAAAGATAGGGAGAATGAAAATGAAATACAAAATATTTGAGTACGACCCTAATTTGATAGCCTTTGAGAATGATATTGAGCTTCGAATGGAGAATTACCGCAAGAAAAAGAGCGAGATCCTTCAAAACGGGATGACTCTCTCGGATTTTGCCAATGCGCACGAGTATTTCGGCTTCCACAAGGTAGACGGCGGTTGGATATATCGTGAGTGGGCGCCCGCCGCCGACAACGTTTTTATTATGGGAGATATGAACGGTTGGAATCAAACCGAGCTTCGTCTTAATCCCATTGGCAACGGAGTGTTTGAGATATATCTTTACGGCGAGCGCAATCTTTACAACGGATGCAAGGTGAAAACCGTTATAGAGAAGGGCGGTAGCCGTTTTGAACGCATCCCGATATACGCAAAGAGAGTTGTTCAAGATAAATATGATTACAGATGGTGCGCAGAGATTTTTGACGAGGAATACGTGTGGAATGATTCTTCATTTGTTCCCGCAAAATCGCCCTTGATATATGAGGCGCATGTAGGAATGGCGCAGGAGAGGGAAGCGGTTGGCACTTACGCCGAGTTTAGAGATAATATTCTTCCGAGAATAAAGGAGCTTGGCTATAATACCGTTCAGCTTATGGCGATAATGGAGCATCCGTATTATGCTTCCTTTGGCTATCAGGTCTCAAATTTCTTTGCGGCATCCTCGCGCTACGGAACGCCGAATGATTTGAAATCGCTTATAGACAGAGCGCACTCGATGGGAATAACCGTGCTTCTCGACGTTGTTCACTCGCACGCCGTTAAAAACGTTGACGAGGGAATAAATCTTTTCGATGGCACCGAGTATCAGTTCTTCCACGCAGGCAAGCGAGGTGAGCATCCCGCGTGGGATACAAAGCTTTTTAATTACGATAAGAACGAGGTTCTTCATTTTCTCCTCTCAAATCTTAAGTTTTGGATGAACGAATATCACTTTGACGGCTTCCGCTTTGACGGAGTAACGTCAATGATATATCATAATCA
>JAZLCC010000191.1:0-1687 GCA_045614065.1 Eubacteriales bacterium
GGCTCACGCAGAATGGGTATGCCTATGACGGGTAATAGCCGCAGACAAAGCTATGCATATGAGCCAACGTCGAGAATGACGAATACCTTTATAGATAACGGACCCGATAAAAATGAGGATATTATTGCCTCAATAGAATACGGACTTTACGCAAAGCAGATGGGCGGCGGCTCGGTAAATCCGCTTACGGGCGCATTTAACTTTGCCGTAACCGAGGGATATATGGTTCGCAACGGTAAGATATGCGAGCCTGTAAGAGGCGCTTCGCTTATCGGCACGGGCTCAAAAATACTTCAGGATATAGATATGGTAGGACAAAATCTTGCCACGGGTCAGGGAATGTGCGGCTCGAGCAGCGGAAGCGTTCCAACAGACGTAGGTCAGCCACTTATCCGAGTAAAGAAAATAACCGTTGGCGGTAGATAAGGAGTAAGGATATGGATTTTAATTCTGTAAAAAAATATCTCTTCGATGCCGCTGAAAGGGCAGGACTTTCCGAATACGAGGTCTATTTTATGGAGTCTGATGGGATTTCCGCAGAGACCTTAAAGGACGAGGTTTCCTCGTTTTCTTCAATCGTTAGCGGAGGAATCTGCTTCCGTTGTATCGTAGACGGAAAAATAGGCAGTGCCGCAACCGAGCTTTTCACCCGTGAGGAGATGGAGGAGCTTGTTATGCGCGCGGCTAATAATGCAAAATATATCGAGAATGATGATAAGGCTATAATCTTCGAGGGCTCGGCGGAATATCAAAAGATATCTCCCGTAAATATGGCAACGTCCGACGCCGCGGAAATTAAGGATATTGCCTTAGATCTTATCCAAAAGACCTATGAGCAGAGCGAATATATCACCGATGGAACTCAAACCTATGCCGTTCAGGAAAAAACGAGAATGATACTTGCAAACTCTCACGGACTTTATCTTGAAAATGAGGTTGGAGTTTGCGGAGCGCTTGTTCAAGCCGTTGTTGCAAAGGACGGAGAGTCGCAGTACGGCGGAGATATAGAAACGGGTATGGACCGTGAAAAGCTTGAAAGATTACCAAAGGACGCTATCGACGAGGCGCTTTCAAAGATAGGAGCCATCGAGATACCGTCGGGTAAGTACGATATAATCTTCGACGGCAAGCAGATGCGTGCATTGCTCTCGGCATTCAGCTCGGTATTCTCAGGCAGAAATGCCTATCTCGGTCTCTCGCTCTTAAAGGGCAAGGAGGGTGAGAAGATAGGTGCAGATTGCCTTACGGTTATTGACGATCCTATGTATAGTGAAAGCCCGATGCAAACGGCATTCGATGGAGAGGGCGTTGCAACCTATAAGAAGAACGTAATCGAAAACGGAGTGCTCAAAACTCTGCTTTACGATCTCGCAAGCGCCGATAAGGTAGGCAAGGAGAGCACGGGTAACGGACTTCGTTCAAGCTATTCCTCGGCGGTTTCAATTTCTCCGTATCATTTTTATATAGAGGGCGGAAATTTAAGTGATGAGGAGCTCTTCGCACGCCTTGAAAACGGTATATATATCACCGAGCTTAAGGGACTTCACGCGGGAGCAAATGCTATCACGGGCGACTTCTCGGTCGAGTGTGAGGGCTTTACTATTGAGGACGGCAAGAAGGCAGACCCCATAAAGTCGTTTACAGTAGCGGGTAATTTCTTTACTATGCTTCTTGAGATTGACAGCCT
>JAZLCC010000192.1:0-5328 GCA_045614065.1 Eubacteriales bacterium
TTGCGCATTCCTCACCAAGACGACCCTTGTCTATCGTGTCATCGGCTCCCGTAGGGAAGTGCGTGTAAATTCCGTCGGCAATGCTTATAGTAGCACTTGTTGCGGGAACAAACATTCCGAGCTGAAGCATAGCTTGAGCAAGTCCGATTGCACAAGTGATTACCGATTTACCGCCACGGTTAGGTCCTGTCAACACAAAAATCATAACGTCGTCCTTGAATTCAACGTCGTTTGTGATTATTTCATCATCAACCTTAAGGGCCACGCAAGGATTATAGATTTCATTTGCAACAAAAACATTTCTATCGGTAACTATCTCGGGCTTGCAAAGAGTAAGTCCTTTATCGGTTAAGGAACGAAGGAAAGCCGTTCCTTTAACCAAAAATTCTATCTCAGGCATAAGATTCAAGAGAAAATCGGTATTTTCAAGCACGAAGCTTTGCACAATTTTTTTCCAAGAGCGCAATGACTGCTTGTACACGTCGTTAATGGCAGAGTTAAATGCAAGACTCAACGCAGTGCGCTGATTTTCCGACTGCTTTTTGTTAAAGGGAACAAGGTTTGCAATGCAAGTGTACTTGTCGTCCTTAAAATTCAAACGAAGTATTTTGTCAAGCACGTCTCCCGAACGGAATGACTCGGGATTGATGGAAAGAACTCCTGCGCTTGAGGGACGAAGCTGAGCGTCAAGATTAACACCGATGGTAACGCTTTTTATATCGCGAACGCGATTTGTAAGCTCGGAGAGCTTAGCATTGAGCTCGGAGTAATATTGACTGCATACAAGGTCATTTATACGTGTTGCAAGAGCTCTAAACGCATCGCTCTTAACCTTATCTCCTATTTCGGCAAAGCCGCTGTGAAGCGTTGAAATGCTTGAAATATAAAGCTCAATCTCTGTGATGCTTTCGAGATACGATTCGGTGTTATCACCGAAATCCGCCTCAAGACGGCGAAGCTCCATGATATCGTTAAGAATGGGCAAAAGCTTGTTAAGCGTCACTGCAATTTGCGGAAATTCAAGCATATCCGAGAATACCGCCATTCTATGCTCGATGACCTCGGGGTCGGAAGTGAAATATTCATCAAGATCGCTGCTCTTGAGATTGAAGACTTCAAGAAGTCCGAGTTCTTCAAGAACAAACATATCAATGATAGGTGCGGCCTTGCCCTCATAGTGCTCTAATTGCGCCGATTCACTCGGGTATATCAGGCTGAATTTTGAGAGGTCGAGCTCGTTTAATAATTTTTCCGTTTTTTCCATAAGGACTCCTTATTGCGCAATTTTGTCTATGATCTCCGGCAAAAAGTATATTCCAAATGCCACTGCAGCCTGCAAAATCATTATTACGGGAATTCCGAGCATGAATTTTACGTGCTTTGTTTTGTGTCTTGTTAAAAGCATGGTTATAAACATAGCAACAGAGCCACCCAAAGCGCTGAGTAAAAGCAATACCGCTTCGGGGATTCTAAGCTCAACTCGGTTTTTCTTGGAAATTTTCTTGTCGTAAATGCAAACGATGATAGAGATTATCGAAATGATTGCAAGATATGCAATTAAAACTATTCTTAATATTGTGATCATTACAATTAAGCTCCTTAAAATGATTATTTTTTGGCAGGGAAGCTATCCTTAAGACCAACCACGCGGTTAAAGGTATTGGGGTGCTTTATATCTTTGCAGTAATAACCGTCGCGAACGAACTGGAACTTATCACCGTCATTAGCGTCTGCAAGCGATGGCTCTATTTTTGCGTTTTCAACCACAACGAGAGATTCGGGATTGAGATAATCGTTATAGGTCTTATCCTCGGGAATATCGTTTACGTTTTCAATGGTAAAGAGCTTGTCGTAAAGCATAAGCGTTGCTTCCTTAGCGTATTTTGCAGAAAGCCAATGAATTGTACCCTTGATCTTTCTTCCATCAACGGGGTTTCCGTTTCTCGTTTCAAGGTCAGCGGTTGCGTGTATTTCAATAACATTGCCGTCTGCATCCTTAACTATTTCGCCACACTTGATGATATACGCTCCCATAAGACGAACTTCGCCCTCAGGCTTCAAACGGAAGAATTTTGGAGGCGGAACCTCAGCAAAATCGCTTGCGTCAATATATATCTCACGAGTAAATGGGAGAGGACGAGTACCAAGCTCGGGCTTTTGAGGATGGTTAGGAAGATCGAATATCTCCTCGGTATCTGCAGGGTAGTTGTCAATAACAACCTTGATGGGGTGTTCTATTGCTATACGACGAGGAGCGTTTTCATTGAGCTCTTCACGAATACAATGCTCGAGCATGCTGATATCTACCAAGCTATTAGCCTTAGAAACTCCCGCTGAACGAACGAAATTGAATATTGCGGTAGGAGTATATCCACGTCTGCGGAGTGCGCAAATAGTGGGAAGACGAGGGTCATCCCAACCGTCAACCATATCGTTTTCGACAAGGTAACGGAGATATCTCTTTGACATAACGGTGTTAGTTACGTTAAGTCTTGCAAACTCTCTTTGCTTAGGCTCGGGATTAAATATACCGATATTTTCAATTACCCATTCATAAAGAGGTCTGTGGTTTTCAAATTCAAGCGAGCAGAGCGAGTAGGTTATACCCTCAAGTGCATCCTGAATGGGATGAGCGTAGTCGTAAAGAGGGTAGATGCACCATTTGTCGCCCTGTCTATGATGCGACGTGTGAACTATTCTATATATAGCAGGGTCGCGCATATTTATATTAGGCGATGCCATGTTGATCTTTGCACGCAAGGTGTGGCTACCGTCTGGGAATTCTCCTGCCTTCATTCTGCGGAAAAGATCGAGATTTTCTTCAACGGTTCTATTGCGGTAAGGACTCTCCTTACCGGGTTCGGTAAGAGTACCGCGGTATTCCTTCATTTCCTCTGCTGAAAGGTCGCAAACGTAAGCCTTACCGTCCATGATAAGCTTTTCTGCATATTCATAGCACTTATCAAAATAGTCGGAGCCGTAGAAGATTCCGCCATTGGGAGTTGCACCGAGCCAAGTAAGATCCTCAAGAATCGAATCTACGTACTCCGTATCTTCCTTTGCGGGGTTGGTATCGTCGTAGCGGAGATTGAAAAGTCCGCCGTATTTTTTAGCTGTTTCAAAGTTTATAAGAATAGCTTTAGCAGAGCCAATATGAAGATATCCATTGGGCTCCGGAGGGAATCTTGTGTGTATCTTTGTATCGGGACGCTCAGCAAGATCTGCGTCTATGATATCGTGAATAAAGTTATTTGCTATTTCTGACATTGTTTTATCCTCTGTTTTTATAACTTTTTAGAGTGTGGAAAGCATATTTTCTATGCGCTTGAAAACTCGATCCCTGCCGAGTATTTGCATTACGGCATACATATCAGGAGAGTTGAACTTGCCTGTTACGGCAACTCTTAAGAACATGCTTATATCGGCAACGCTACCCTTAAAGCTTTCGGGAGAGGCTTTGTATGCCTTCATATCCGATGTGTAGCCCAAGGAGTCGCCAATTGTTTTGATTTTATCGAACCAAGTGTTCATATCATCGCTTTCGTTGAACGATTTTGTGAATGCTTGGAGTGTTGCCTTGATATCGTTTTTATCGTATTTTTCGTCATAGGTATCTTCAATAGTGAATATCTCATCATAGAAGAATCCCATATAGGCTTTTGCATCTGCCCAGGTTGTAAGATCTTTTCTCGGCTTTTTTCCGCCTCTGCCTATTGCAAAGATTTGCTTTGCATACTCTCTGTCGCTTGCGAGAAGCTTTCCAAAATCGGGATCAAATTCAAGTGCCCAAGCAGTTACCTTATCGCAAACCTCGTCTGCACTCATCTTCGAGATAACGTTCTTTGAAACGTCGCCGAGCTTGTTGAAATCAAACAAACAACCCGATGAAGACATCTTTTTGATGTTAAAGGGGAAATCAGTGTAGGGCTTATCGGGATTTTGCATATGCCATTCTTCGTAATTGGAATTAAGGAGAGTCATAACGTATTCGCAAACCGCCTCGGGGCAATATCCAAGACGTGTATAGTCGTCCATGTTTGCACCCATATCACGCTTTGAAAGCTTTTTCTTGTTGCCAGATTCATCAAGACGCATTATTTGAGCGATGTGCATGTATTTAGGCGTTTTGAATCCAAGATATCTAAAGAGCTGAAGATGCTTTGCAAGACTAGGTAACCATTCCTCGCCACGAATAACGTGTGTGGTTCCCATAAGGTGATCGTCAATTGCGTGCGCAAAATGATAGGTGGGAATTCCGTCGGATTTGAGAAGTACAAAGTCCTCGTCGTTTTCGGGAATTTCTATAGCACCCTTAACAAGATCGGTAAATTTAATCTTCTTTTCGGGATCTCCGTCTGCAAGAATTCTCAAAACGAAAGGATTGCCTGCGTTGAGATTTCTCTCAACCTCGTCCATTGTTATCTCACGGCGCTTGAGCATTTCTGCGCGTCTAGCCTCTGCTTCAGCTTGCCAGTCGGTATTTTTGATTTCCTGCTTTTTATCTATAGAGTGGAGCTCCTCAAGCTCCTCCTCTGTTGTAAAACAGGGATATGCCTTGCCTTCACGAACAAGCTGCTTTGCATATGTTTGATATATAAAAGCTCTCTTACTTTGCTTGTAAGGGCCATATGCGCCCTTATCGGCGATAGCGCCGCTTTCATCAAGAATAGCGCCCTCATCAAAGTGAATGCCATATTTTGCAAGTGTTTTTATAAGTCCCTCAGCGGCACCTTCAACCTCTCGCTTTGCATCGGTATCTTCGATTCGAAGATAAAATACACCGCCGGATTGGTGAGCAAGTCTTTCTCCGACAGTAGAGGGGAAAAGACCACCAAAGTGTACGAATCCCGTAGGGCTGGGAGCAAATCTTGTTACTTTAGCACCCTCGGGAAGCTCGCGCTTGGGGAATTTGTTTTCAATGTCTTCGGGAGCTTCGGTTACGGTTGGAAAGAGAAGCTCGGCAAGCTTGTTGAAATCTAACATTTTTAAGAAATTCCTTTCTTTTAGAAAATATATGGTTTGTTTTAAAATTCAAAAAAATATTTTACGGCATCAAGTGCATCGCCAAGAATGGAGCTTGTGTCGTGTCCGGGATAAATAGGAGTGCTTTTATCAAACGTTGAAAGCTTTTTAATGGAATCCGCAAGCACTGTTGGATCTCCGCCAAAAAGATCCCATCTTCCAACCGAGGTTGCAAAAAGAGTGTCTCCTGTAATCAATGCTTCTCCAACGCCGTCCTCGTTAAAAATAAAGCAGCACGAACCGCGTGAATGTCCGGGGGTGTGAATGATTTTAATGCTCTCGTCACCAATGGATATCGTATCACCA
>JAZLCC010000193.1:0-1531 GCA_045614065.1 Eubacteriales bacterium
TGAGCGAAAATGTGCGCCAAAAATCTTCCTGTTGGAAGTTTTTTGCGCCACTTTTTTTCAAAAAAGTGGCAAATAAAAGCAATAAAAAAGAAGCACAACCGTAAATTTATCCACGGCGCGTTGGTGTCATAAGCTTGACACTCGGCGATGAATAACGACAGTTGTGCGTAACGCTGTGGAGTTGGTGCCGCCTACAGCATTTATGATTATACACCAAAAAGTGCGATTTGTAAATAGTTAATTTTTCACGATTTTTAGGGGTAAATTTCGTCGAAAAATACACACATTAGAAAAATTTACCATAAGAAGGCGGGTGATTTGTGTTCTTTTAACAAGGTTGTGCCATAAATGTCATACCTAAAAGTAAAAGGCTCGAAAAATGCGATAAAATAATTATAAAATAATTATCAAAGTAGCAAAAAGGGGTAGAAAAATGCGCAAAAGTGTGCTATAATATAATATAATTGATATTTTTGCCCTCAGGGGCTTGAAAGGATATATAATGGCAAGATACACTGAAAGAATAGAGCAGACGACGCTTCCCGTCATAGGGCTTCGCGGAGTAGTCGCTTTTCCGGGCGTAACCTTAAGCTTTGAGCTTGAGGACGAGCTCTGCATAGCGGCGGCAGAGGCGGCGTTTGAGATAGATACACCCGTTCTTATATGCGCATCAAGAGATTATTCGGGCTCGGCGCTCGACATGATGGCGCTTGAAAAGGTAGGAACGGTATCTAAAATAAAGCAATCGGTAAAAACTCCCGAGGGAAATATGAGAGTTATAACCGAGGGAATATCACGCGCAAGCGTTATAGAATTTCACAAATTTGCAAATTACCTCTGCGCAGATGCAATAGCAAAGACGTTGCACGTAAGCGACGAGGACTCAATAAAAAGTCAGGCGCATTGCAGAGCAATACTTTCGGCAACCGATAAGCTCGTAGGACTTTTACCATCGGTAAGCGACGATATGCTTGCGGCGGCAAAGGGAATAAAAAATCCCGCATTGCTTGCAGACTTTATTGCATCAAACGTATTAGTAAAGCCCTCGGACAAGCAAAAGGTGCTTGAATGCTTTGACCCCAAAAAGAGAATAGAGCTCCTCTTATCTCTCCTTGACGAGGAAGCCGAGCTTCTTATGTGCGAGCTTAAAATACATAAAAAGGTACGCGCACACATAAATCAAAACCAAAGAGAGATGTATCTCCGTGAGCAATTGAGAGTTATCAAAAGCGAGCTTGGCGAGAGCGAGGAGATCGAGGAATTCGCCGAAAAAATAGACGCCATCAAGGCTTCCGACGCAATAAAGGAAAAGCTTTTTAAGGAGCTTGACCGAATGACAAAAACACCGTTCGGCTCGTCAGAGGCAACGGTAATTCGCTCATATATAGAAACCTGCATAGAAATTCCGTGGGATACGGCAACAATCGACCGCCTCGACGTTAAGGCGGCAGAAAAGATACTTAATGCCGACCATGACGGTCTTTGCGACGTTAAGGAAAGAATACTTGAATACCTTGCGGTAAAGCAGCTT
>JAZLCC010000194.1:0-5229 GCA_045614065.1 Eubacteriales bacterium
GGGAGAACCCTCGTCGGGGGTTCTCCCTTGCTTTTTTAAAAAATCGACTTGATTTGTAATAAAATCTAACCCATACTCCGCTTTTTCTTTTGACACCGTAAGCGCAAAAGAAAAAGCTATCAAAAAGAAAACGCTGTATGATATGGGGCGTTGCCCCAAACCCCATTCGCTTTTTTGAAAAAAAGCGAAACAAAAAACTATCCATTTGCTGCAGTGCGAACATAGCACTTTCAACCGTCGAGCGAAAATGTGCGTCAAAAATCTTCCTGTTGGAAGTTTTTTGCGCCACTTTTTTTCAAAAAAGTGGCAAAAGCAACCCTAAAGCTGTGCGAACGTTGTGTTTTCCGCCGAAGCCTATATCAATATCAATAAGTAGGACTTGAGAGATACCAGACGCCATCGACGAGCGAGAAATTAACCTTGGCAATCTCAATTTTATCGGGATTTGAAGGGAGATAAGTCGAAAATTCAACGAGAATAGAGGAATCGTTGGAATTTGAACGGTCGATTTTTGCGGTATCGTAGAGGTATACTCTGCGTTCCGAGAAGAGAGGCTCATAGGTGTTAAGAGAAACGAGCATAGAGCCACGGGAGCTCTGATAAAGCGAATAACGAGCCTTTTGAATGAGATCGCCCTCCATAACACCGTCAAAAAGCACAGAATCAAGAGAATCTGCATAATCTGAAGCGTAAACGGTGCGAATATAAGCCTTTATAGCATCAATTGAAGCGTACTCGGAATCGGTTTTAACGTAATCGTAGTCCGTAGGGTCGGTTGACATATAGTAAAAATCAACTTTCGCCTCAACGTAGGGAATAAGATAGGCGTAAATATCCGATTGGGCGTCGGAAAATACTTCGGTATAGAGATCAGAAGGAGCGGTTTCACCATCCTCCGATGGGAAGAACGGGAAAAGCTCGGCAATAAAATCGGCTTTAGCCTCACTGTAGGAAATAAAAGCATAACGATAATCTGCTTTTACATCCTTTTGTAAGCGGAAAGCAACTATTTTTATCTCGGAATCGGGAATGAAATAGTAATAATAATTAAGAGGCTGAGTCTTTCCGTCGCCGTCAACGTAGGTCTCGCCGCTTTCGTAAAGCTTAAGCGAGCTCTTTGGGTCGAGAATACGCTCGTAGGTGGGAAGTCCCTCACCCCAAACAATATCGTTCACGTCAAAGGACGCCTCGATAAGCTCCTCAACACGCTCACGAACCTCCTCATAATCGGGCGGAGCAGAGCAGGAGCGAATTATAAATATCGATGATATTATAAGAACAAAGGCAAGAGCAACGGCTACCGCCTTTAGTATATTTTTAGTAACGTCTTTCATTTTAAAAAAGAATTTAAGCCTTTCAAAAAAGTCAAAATTCAGCGCAGTAAAGGAGAATGAACCGCGCTGAATTTCTCATAATTAAATTTTATTCCGCATCAGTTGCGTCCGAAGATGCGCTTTCTACCGTTGAGCTCTCAACGTTTTCTGCTACATTTTCTATATTTTCGGTTGAGCCCTCAACATTTTCAGTGTCCTCATCAGACTCTTCCTCACGCTTAACCTTAGTGAAGTTTACAAGAGTTTGACCCTCACTCAAGCGCATCATTATTACGCCGCTTGCTGTTCTTGAGTAGCTGGGCACGCCACATACAGGAGTTCTGATAATCGTTCCCGCATCGGTAATCATCATAAGGTCGTCGTCATCGTCAACCGAGGCTATCGAACAAAGCTTACCCGTCTTTTCGGTAAGATTGTGCGCCGTTACACCAAGACCGCCACGGTGCTTCATTTCACGGAAGCCGGAGTAGGGGGTACGCTTACCGTAGCCGTTCTCTGTTATGGTAATGAGCGACTTGCCCTCTTCAACAATAGCGACACCCGTTACGTAATCGCCCTCGCGAACGGTAATTCCGCGAACGCCGCGCGCCGTTCTTCCCATAGGACGAACGTTCTGCTCGGTAAATCTTACGGCAGCGCCGTTTCTCGTTGCAATAATTATCTCACATTCACCGTGAGTGTGCATTACGTAGGCAAGCTCGTCGCCCTCGTCAAGAGTAAGAGCTATCTTACCGCCCTTGCGGTGATATTCGTATTCCGAAAGCAAGGTTCTCTTAATAACGCCCTGCTTTGTTATCATAGTGAGGTATTCCTCGTCCGAGAAGTCCTCAAGGCTTATGAGCGCCGTGATCTTCTCACCCGGGAGCATCTCAATAAGATTTACGATATTCGTTCCCTTTGCGGTACGCGAGGATTCGGGTATCTGATATGCCTTGCGCATATGAACCTTACCAAAGCTTGTAAAGAGAAGCAAATAGGAGTGCGAGTGAACCGCCGCAACGGTGTCAACGTAATCGTCCTCCTTGGTGGACATTCCGATAATGCCCTTTCCGCCACGGTGCTGAGCAACGTAGGTATCGGCAGGCAAGCGCTTAATATAGCCCGCCTTTGTGAGAGTAATTACACAATTGTGCTTTTCAATAAGATCCTCAAGGTCGATATCGTCGGTTGCGGGAAGGATCTCGGTTCTTCTCTCGTCATTGAACTTGCGCTTGATCTCAAGCATCTCGTCCTTGATTATCTGATTTATCTTCTCGGGATCAGCCAAGATTCCCTCAAGCTCAACGATAAGTGCGTGGAGCTTTGAGAGCTCGTCCTCGATCTTATCTCTTTCCATACCCGTGAGCTTACCGAGAGTCATATCAACAATAGACTGTGCCTGAGCCTCGGAAAGCTTGCGGATATCCTCGCCTCCGATAAGAGCGGCAAATTCATCGTTAAATTTAACCTCAAATTCCTCTGCCATAAGGCGTTCCTTAGCCTCAGGAATCGACTTTGAGCTTCTTATTATCTCAATTACACGGTCAATATTGTCTATTGCTATGTGATAGCCCTCAAAAATATGAGCTCTCTGCTTCGCTTTGTTTAAATCAAAGGTTACTCTGCGGTAGATTACCGAGCGCTGATGCTCAATGTAGAGGTCGAGTATCTGCGGAAGCGAGAGTATCTTCGGCTCATTGTTAACGAGCGCAAGCATATTGACCGCGCAGGTTGACTGAAGCTCGGAATATTTGTAAAGCTGATTTAAAATTACCTGTCCGTTTGCGTCGCGCTTATACTCAACCACGATGCGCATTCCGTTTCTTCCCGACTCGTCGCGAAGCTCGGTAATTCCCTCAATTCTCTTATCCTTAACGAGGTTCGCAATAGTCTTGCAAAGCTCGCTCTTGTTAACTCCGTAGGGAATCTCAGTGAAGATTATTCTTCTCTCGTCCTCCTCAACGGTAGCCTTTGCACGAACCATTACCTTTCCACGGCCCGTGGTGTAGGCTTGAATTATACCGCTTGTGCCGTAGATGGTAGCGTAGGTCGGGAAATCGGGTCCCTTTACGTATTCCATAAGGTCGAGAACCTCGCACTCGGGGTTTTCCATACGGTAAACGGTTGCATCTATAACCTCACCCAAGTTGTGAGGAGGGATATTCGTTGCCATACCAACGGCGATACCCATCGATCCGTTAACCAAGAGATTGGGGAATCGAGAGGGAAGCACCTTAGGCTCCTTGCGGCGGTTGTCAAAGTTAGGTACGAAGTCAACAACCTCTTTTTCGAGATCCTCCATAAGCTTATCGGATATCTTCGCCATTCTCGCCTCGGTGTAACGGTAAGCCGCAGCCTCGTCTCCGTCAACCGAACCGAAGTTTCCGTGTCCCTCAACAAGCGGGTAACGGTAGGAGAAGTCCTGCGCCATTCTTACCATCGTGCCGTAAACTGCAGAGTCGCCGTGAGGATGGTAACGTCCAAGCACGTTACCTACCGTTGTTGCCGACTTGCAGAAAGGCTTATCGTGAGTAAGATTATCCTCGTACATTGCGTACATTATTCTTCGCTGACCCGGCTTCATACCGTCGCGCACGTCGGGAAGAGCTCGCGCCGCAATAACCGACATCGAATACTCGATAAAGGATTTTTCAACCTCCTTTTTCATCTCGACGTCAACTATTTTTTGGTCTAAAAATTCTATGTTTTCGTTTTCCACGGTTTTTACCTTTCCTTATTTCAATTACACTTTTCAACATAGCTTAAAAAAATATTTATCACACGCATATTTTGTAGATTTCACTCATTTTTTTGAATAAAGTGTAGAATTACAAGCTTTTTTAATGTATAAATGGTACTTATCAACACCCTTTTACACACCCTGTTGAAAACTACGACTGTTTTTTTATGCGTTAATAATATTTTTCAACACGAAAAATTACAATTATATATCGAGGTTTTCTGCAAATTTTGCATTCTTTTCGATAAACTCACGTCTCGGCTCAACGCTATCACCCATAAGGAGCGAGAACATTGCATCGCACGCCATAGCATCCTCTACGGTAACCTTGAGAAGCGTTCTTCTCTCGGGGTCCATAGTAGTCTCCCAAAGCTGCTCTGCGTCCATCTCACCAAGACCCTTATATCTGTCTGCCTCAGCGCCCGCACCAAGCTCCTTGATTATCTCGTCGCGCTCTGCATCCGAGAATGCGTATCTTTCGGGGCCTCTGCCGCTTCTCTTATAAACTCTGTAAAGCGGGGGCTGTGCGAGGTAGATGTGTCCGTCGTCAACAAGCTGACGCATGTGGCGGAAGAAGAACGTGAGAAGCAATATTCTGATATGCGATCCGTCAACGTCGGCATCGGCCATTATAATGATCTTGCCGTAGCGGAGCTTGTTTATATCAAAGTCCTCACCGATTCCGCATCCGAGAGCCTGAATGATCGGTATAAGCGAGGGGTTGGAGTAGACCTTGTCAAGTCTGTTCTTCTCAACGTTGAGAACCTTTCCTCGAAGGGGAAGTATCGCCTGAAAACGGCTGTCGCGTCCGCTCTTTGCAGAGCCTCCTGCGGAGTCTCCCTCTACGAGATATACCTCGGTAAGCTCAACACGCTTTTCCTGACAGTCTGCAAGCTTTCCGGGAAGCGTAGAGCCCTCTAACAAGCCCTTACGTCTTGTGAGCTCTCTTGCCTTTCTTGCAGCCTCTCTTGCGCGTGATGCGGCAAGCGCCTTATCAAGAATTGCTCTTGCAGCCGAGGGATTTTCCTCAAAATACTCTGCAAGCTTATTTACAACGGTGTTCTCTACAAGCGTTCTTATCTCGGAGTTACCAAGCTTTGCCTTGGTCTGCGACTCGAACTGCGCATCCTCAAGCTTAACGCTGACTATTGCGCATATACCCTCACGAACGTCCTC
>JAZLCC010000195.1:0-7716 GCA_045614065.1 Eubacteriales bacterium
CATGCTATTACCTTTAAGGTAGCACTTATGGTAAGAAAGTATCTTGATTCAAAGGAAATTAAATATTGATTACATATCATTAAATTGCGGAATACTCTTATAACAAGGGTATTTCGCATTTGATGTTGTTTGCCCCATTTTTTAGAAAAAGTATTGTACTTTTTGACATTGAGGAAAGGAGATTTCATTAAGTGTCAGAAGAAAATAAGAATGATTTTTACGGCGAGACAAATTCTCGTAAGAGCGATGATAACGTTGAGTCGCAGGAGATTAATTTTAACGAAGACAACACGGTGTTTTTTGCAGATGATTTAAACGCAATGAGCGCTAATCGTATTGAAGATGCTGATGATATTAAAAAAACGGTTGAGCCTAAAAAGCCGAAGCGTAAGATATCCTTAAAGGCTTTTGTTCTTGCGGTGATCGCAACCTTTGTTGCGGCGGTAATGCTGACGTATTCTATTTGCAGTGCACTTTATCAATCAATGTATGCCAAGGCTTACGTTGATGCGAATGAGAATTCATTTGTGAATAATGGCAATGGTGGAGCTCAGATTTCCGAGCTTGATATTGTTGCTGATATATTTGAACAGTACTCTTATAATAGTGATATTGATTCCGAAGAGTATATGGATTTGGTTATCGACGCGTATATAGCACAAACGGGTGATATCTATGCGGTTTATTATACAGAGGAAGAGTATAAGGCTATAGAGAATGCTAACGTTGGTAAAACAGCGGGCGTTGGTATAAGCGTAATAAATTCAAAGGTTACCTACAACGGCGAGGAGCTCTTGGCTCTTAAGATTACCGATTTGGTTCCCGATGCTCCTGCAGAAGTGGAAGGCGCTTTAATAGGCGACTACGTTTATGCAGTCGTTACCGAAAACGGAGATGTTAAGATAAACGACGTGGGATATGACGAGGGTCTCAATCTTCTTCTTGGTGAGGAAGGCACTATTGCAAAGTTCAAGGTTCTCCGTGCAAAGGACGGTGGATTTGAAGATATTCTGTTTGAGATTGAGCGTAAGCAAATAATAAGCCGTTCGGTAAGAGGCAGAGTTTCCGCTGCGGACTCAACGGTTGGAATTCTTCATATCAAAGAATTCGATTATACAACTCCTGCGCAATTTGTTGAGGAGATCACAAAGTTGCAGGGTAAGGGTTGTACTAAATTTGTTCTTGATTTAAGATATAATTTAGGCGGAAAGGTAGTATCCGCAGGTGCGTTGCTTAGTTATTTTTTGAACGAGGGCGACGTTTATATCCGAACAAAGGATAGAGAAGGTAATATCGTTAACGAGGTCGTCGGTGTTATATCGGAATTCGAGGGCGATCGTGCGGGATGCAACGTTAAAAAAGAAGAGATCGGAATGTATAAGGATCTTGACGTTGTTGTGCTTTGTAATGAGTCTACGGCAAGCGCCGCCGAGCTTTTCGTTGCTAACTTTAAGGATTATGATCTTGGCAAGGTCATAGGAACGAATACCTTCGGAAAAGGAAAGCTCCAAACCCCGTATCGTATGGACAGTTACGCCTTGCTTAAATACGGCATTAGCGGAATTACGGGTGTTGTCAAGCTTACAACGCACGAATATCTTCCTCCAAAGAGCGGTAGCTATGACGGAATCGGAATTGCACCTGACGTAGAGGTTCCTATGAGTGAGGCTATGACGAAGATCAACATCTATGATTACGCGCTCTATGATCCTATCGATGATCAATTAAATAAGGCAATAAATATTTTAAATAATAAATAAGATATATTAAGGAGAATTTGTAAAATGGCAGCAGAGCAGAAGTATACTAAAGAAGGCTTTAAGAAGCTTCAGGATGAATACGATTATTTAACAAAAGTTAGAATGGAAGAGATCAAGGTCGCTATTGCAGAGGCACGTTCCTTTGGAGACCTTTCCGAGAACGCTGAGTACGACGAGGCTAAGAATGAGCAGACCAAGTGCTTTACAAGAATCAAAGAGCTTGAGCAGCTTATTCAGAATGCTATAGTTGTTGAGGATAATGAGGCCGATAGTGGCGTTATCGGTCTTGGAATGAGCGTAAAGATCACTCGCGACGGCAAGGAATGCGAGTATAAGATTGTTGGTTCTAACGAGGCAGATCCCTTTGAGAACAAGATTTCCGACCGTTCGCCTATTGGTGCGGCTATCATTGGTAAAAAGGTTGGCGACGTTGTTTACGCTACCACAAATAAGAATAAGAACATAGAAATTAAGATCTTGGACGTATTCAAGGCGTAAAATATATCTTACAGAGATAAGGACTGTTACTATTGTAGCAGCCCTTATCGTTGTATATATGATGCTGTGAGGAAAAAATGAAAGAAGAAAAAGCATACACAGAGGGGATATCAACAAAAAATAGCAAGTTTTTTTCTTGGCTTGAAAATTTTTGGTATCACTATAAATGGCATACTATAGCTATTGCATTTATATTGGTGGTTTTGGTAACTGTGCTTGTAAACTGCATAAGAACTCCCGAGAGCAGTATTGTTTTCACCTATGCAGGCCCTAAGTCGTTTGTTACTGCTCCTGCGGAAAAGGTTGGAATAAATAGCGCTCTCAGTAGCATTTCAAAGGATGTGTACGGAGATAACGCAACCGCTTCTATAAATAGCTTTTTGATATATTCTGCTGAGCAGATAGAGGATATAGAGAGCGAGCTTGACGAAAACGGAAAGCAAAAATACGTTGTTGATACCGCCTTCAATACAAGCGAAATGAATAACTTTGATGAGTTTTCAAAAACGGGAGCAAGCTTTATTTTGTTGCTCGACCCGTCGGTATATCAAAGATTGTTGAATCAAAGCGGTGAATCTGAGCGCTTGGTGGAGCTTGCTGACGTTTATGGAAGCACACCTGATGGCGCAAGAGATAAATATTCGGTTCGCCTTGGCGATACCGCGGCTTATCAAACAATTCCCGAGCTTCAAGCATTGCCCGCAGATACCGTTGTTTGCTTGCATGCAAGGCTTATACTATCCACTAAGAGAAGTGAGTATGACAATCATGTAGAGGTTTTTAAGTCCTTTGCAAAGCTTGGAAATCTTGAAGGTGAAGCCATTTCCGAATAAGGAATATTTTTAAACCTTTTTTGCAAATATAGATACATACAAAAAGTGAGGTGTATTTATGAAAAATGGCAGAAAAGGGTTTGTGTCGGGATTTGTTCGCGGAGTTGCATTTAGTGCCGCTTTTGCAATCTTGATGCTTATAGTTGTTTTGATTTTAATCAATTCATAAGGGAAAATCATAATGAGAGTTGATAAATTTTTAAGCGTAACGGGCAAGGCAACTCGAACCGAGGCTAAAAAAGCCATTAGAGCCAAGGCGGTGAGTGTTAACGGTGTAGCCGTAACCTCATCGGATATGCAGATTGATCCTATAAAGGACGTAGTCGTTTTTTTCGGTGAGACGGTGCTTTACCGTGAGCATACCTATATTTTGATGAATAAGCCTGACGGCGTGGTGAGCGCTACCGAGGATGGTAGGGATAAGACCGTTATTGATCTTTTGCCATCCGATATTCCAAAGGATAAGCTTTTTCCTTGCGGAAGACTTGATAAAAACACGCTGGGTCTTATGCTTATAACCGATGATGGAGATCTTGCGCACGAGCTTCTTTCACCTCGTTCGCACGTGGAAAAATCATATTATTTCAAGTCCGCCGAATCGGTATCAAGGGATGATGCCGAAAGATTTGAAAAGGGCGTTACTCTTGCCGACGGTTATGAGACGTTGCCTGCAAAAATAGAGCTTATTGGAAGTGGCGATGAGGGAATAATAACCTTAAAAGAGGGAAAATACCATCAAATCAAGCGTATGTTTGGAGCGCTTGATAACAAAATCATTTATCTTGAGCGAATAATCTTTGGTCCACTCACTCTTGACGAGAGTTTAAAGCGTGGAGAGTGGCGTTATCTTACCGAGGATGAAATAAAAGAGCTCAAGGAGCACAAAAGAAAATTTAACGGAGCATAAAAATGGACGTTATTAAGAAATTAGCAGAAGAATTTAACTTAAAGCTTGAGCAGGTTGAAAAGACAGTTGCTCTTATAGACGAGGGAAACACAATTCCTTTTATTGCAAGATACCGTAAGGAGGAAACGGGAAGCCTTGACGATACCGTTTTGCGTGATCTTGACGATAGACTTACTTATCTTAGAAATATTGAGAAGCGCAAGCAAGAGGTAACAGACCTTATTACCGAAATGGGAAAGATGACCGATGAGATTGCCAAGGCAATCTCTAATGCGCAGACTATAACTGAGGTTGACGATATTTATCGTCCCTTCCGTCCTCATAGAAAGACGAGAGCATCTGTTGCAAAGGAAAAGGGTCTTGAACCGCTTGCAGAGCTTATACTGAAGCAAGAGAAGAATTATGACCCCGCAATAGAAATTCAAGCTGAAGCGTATATAAACGAGGAGCTTTCCGTTAATTCCGCAGAGGAAGCCTTGAACGGAGCTTGCGATATAATCGCCGAGAGCGTTTCGGATAATGCGGATTATAGAAAAACCGTTAGAAAGATAACCTTTGATACAGGTCTTATTTCAACCAAGGGCGCTACCGAGGAGGATTCGGTATATGCGCAGTATTACGATCACACAGAGCCCGTAGCAAAGATTCCGTCGCATCGAGTTCTTGCCATTAACCGTGGAGAAAAAGAGGATTTCTTGAAGGTAAGTATAACGGTTGAAAAGGGAATAATACTTAACTACCTTTTCTCGGAAATGATAACCGAGGTTAAGAGCCCTGCGGCTAAATACATTGAGGCGGCAATTATAGATGGATATGATAGACTTATCGCCCCCTCTATTGAGCGTGAGGTTCGCAACGATCTTTTTGATAACGCAAGTGAAAATGCAATAAAGCTTTTTGCCGACAACCTTAAGCATTTGCTTATGCAATCTCCTCTTAAGGGTAAGACCGTGCTTGGATTTGACCCCGGATATATAAACGGATGTAAGACCGCTGTTGTAGACAAGACAGGTAAGGTGCTTGATACCGCCGTGGTATTTCCTACCACAAAGTCTAAGTTTAAGACTGAGGAAGCGGCAAAGATTATTAAGCGAATGGTGGAAAAGCATAAGGTTGACGTAATTGCTATCGGTAATGGCACCGCATCGAGAGAAAGTGAGATATTTATAGCAGATACACTTAAGACCGTTAACTATGATTGCAAGTATATTATTATAAGTGAGGCGGGTGCTTCGGTATATTCTGCATCTAAGCTTGCGGCAGAGGAATTTCCTGACTTTGACGTAATGCAGAGATCGGCTGTATCTATTGCAAGAAGATTGCAGGATCCGCTTGCAGAGCTTGTAAAAATAGATCCTAAGTCGATAGGCGTAGGACAGTATCAGCACGATATGAAGCCCGCAAGGCTCGACGGAGCCTTACAGGGCGTCGTTGAGGATTGCGTTAACAGTGTTGGTGTTGACGTTAATACGGCGTCTTATTCCTTGCTTTCATATATTGCGGGAATAAATATCACTGCAGCAAAGAATATTGTTAAATATCGTGAGGAAAACGGTGAGTTTAAAACAAGAAATGCTATATTGAAGGTTCCGAGAATCGGCGCAAAGGCGTATGAGCAGTGCGCAGGATTTTTAAGAGTACCTCACTCAAAGGAGATCCTCGATAACACGGGCGTTCACCCCGAATCCTATGAGGCAACGCATAAGCTTCTCGCTCTTCTCGGATATTCCGCTACCGACGTTGCCGAGGGCAAGCTTGCGGAGATCGAGGATAAGATACGCGAGATAGGAAGCGCGAGGGTATGTGAGGAATGCGGAATTGGAGCCCCCACGCTTCACGATATTGTAAAGGAGCTTCAAAAGCCCGGACGTGATATCAGAGATTCTTTCCAACCCGTAGAGCTTCGCGAGGACGTTATGAGCATAGAGGATCTTAAGCCCGATATGGTGCTTAAGGGAATCGTTAGAAACGTAATAGACTTTGGTGCGTTCGTTGATATCGGCGTTCATCAGGACGGACTTGTGCACATATCCGAGCTTTCCGATAAATTCGTGAAGCATCCTTCCGCAGTAGTTTCGGTTGGAGATAGGGTAGAGGTAAGAGTTCTTTCGGTTGACGTAAAGAAAAAGAGAATATCTCTTTCAATGAAGAATATGAAAAAGGTGAAGTGATTTTAATATATTAACGCGCTTTGATTTTTAGTAAAGTCGCAGAACCTTCAAAAAAGACGTGTTTTGTTCAAAATGCACAAAACAATTCTGCATTTTTCGGGAATTTACCATCTTTAAATTTTGATAAAAATTTGGTATAATAATAAACGTATAAAAGCGACATTCTAATTTAATTTTGTAATAATTTTTTCAGGAGGCTCAAAAAATGGCAAGTTTATCACTTAGACACATTTACAAGAAATATCCGGGCGGCGTTACCGCAGTTTCGGACTTTAACCTCGAAGTAAAGGACAAGGAGTTCTTGGTACTCGTTGGACCTTCGGGTTGTGGAAAGACCACTACGCTTCGTATGATAGCAGGTCTTGAGGAGATCACCGAGGGTGAGCTCTTTATCGGAGACAGACTCGTAAACGACGTTGCTCCTAAGGATAGAGAGATTGCGATGGTTTTCCAGAACTACGCTCTTTACCCCCACATGTCGGTATTTGAAAACATGGCTTTTGGACTTAAGCTTAATAAAGTTCCCAAGGAAAAGATCAAGCGTCTTGTTGAAGAAGCAGCAAGAGTTCTTGATATAACCCACCTTCTCGACAGAAAGCCTAAGGCTTTGTCGGGTGGTCAGAAGCAGCGTGTTGCTCTCGGTCGTGCAATCGTTCGTGAGCCTAAGGTATTCTTGCTTGACGAGCCTCTTTCTAACCTTGACGCAAAGCTTCGTGCAGCCATGAGAACCGAGCTTACAAAGCTCCATAAGAGAGTTGGAACCACCTTCGTATACGTAACTCACGACCAGGTAGAGGCTATGACCATGGCTACCCGTATCGTTGTTATGAAGGACGGTCTTATTCAGCAGGTTGATACTCCTCAGAAGCTTTATGATTATCCTTGCAATATCTTCGTTGCAGGCTTCCTTGGAACTCCTCAGATGAACTTCATCAACGGAAAGCTCGTTAAGAGAGATGGCGGAGTTTACTTCGATTTCCAGAACGTATCTCTTAAGCTTCCCGAGGATAAGGCTAACGCTGAAGAGCTTAAGGATTACATTGGTCAGGAGGTTGTTATCGGTCTTCGTCCCGAGGCAATTTCTGACGTTGCTGAAGCAGTTGCAGCTAACCCCGAGTATTCCTTCGAGGTTAACGTAGACGTTACCGAGCTTATGGGTGCAGAGATCTATCTCTACCTCACCGTTGGCGATCCCGAGGATGAGCCCACAAACCTCATCGCACGTGTTTCTTCTCGTTCGCAGTCCAGAGCAGGCGATAAGATCAAGATCGCATTTGATATGTCGAGATTCCATATCTTCGATAAGGATACCGAGGTTTGCATACTTCACTAATTCAAAAAAAGAGGCGGAAATTTTCCGCCTCTAATTTTTTATAAAAATAATAACTTTTACAATATAATGACATAAAAAGAAAAGCCTGACGATTCTCGTCAGGCTTTTTGGTGCCGGTGATCGGGGTCGAACCGATACGGTATCGCTACCACTGGATTTTGAGTCCAGCACGTCTGCCAATTCCATCACACCGGCGCACCACGGATATTATTAT